>CADCUW010000492.1 GCA_902805985.1 uncultured Rubrobacteraceae bacterium | reverse complement strand
CTGGGCCTCGACGTGGTACCTCAGGGAAGACACCCTCAAGGACGCCGTGGCGGCGATCGTCAACTTCCACCACGCCCTGCCCCTCAGCGGAAGCTGGGGCGGCGGGGCCCTCTCCTCCTCCGACGGCCAGCGCTTCGCCGTGGACGTGAAAGCGAGGAACGCCAGGGCGATCCCGCGCTACTTCGGCCACGGTCGGGGCGTCACCCACTACTCCTGGACGGGCGAGCAGTACAGCCAGTACGGGACGAAGGTGATCCCCTCCACCGTCCGGGACGCCACCCACGTCCTCGACGGCATACTGGGCAACGAGAGCGACGGCCGCTACCGCTTCGACCTTGAAGGCAACCGCGTCCAGGGTCCGGGCGCGGGACCAGAACAAGCCGAGCCTCGCCTGCCGGGTACGCTGTTCTAGCCCGGGATCGCGAACGCAGACCGGGACAACGTCGGTATTGCGTTAAGAAAAAAGAAGATCAACGGTTTCGGTTCCGTTACTATCCGTGTACCTGCTCGCGATGTGTGCGACCTATAGACGGAGCAACGCTGACAGGAAAATACCCCCCGAAAGCGTGCTCTCCGACCCAAGAACTCCTTAGGAATGGGGTCGACCGAAGGCACCCGGCCGTCTTTTCCTGCCAAGCCATCTCCACCCGTGCGTCGCGGACATTGAGAATCGGTGCGGTCGGCTGGCCGGAACTGGTGGTTGAGAGGCGTCCAGCATTGTCGACATGGATGCCTGGGAGAAATTTCGCAGGTCGGGGTGCATTTTAACCGCGCAGCACAAACTCGGCCACAAATGGCGCACCGTATGGCTGCAGCGAGGCCTGGCAGAAACGAAGAAATCCTCCGCCGTCCGCGTGCCCGCCGAGTGTTCGTCCCGGCGGGAACCATCTGTTCGGCGTTGCGACTGGCAGCAGGTACGGGTAAAGATGCTCCCGGACCTCGCCCTCCCAAAGCGACCGACGCGGGGTGCGGCCTGTACCTTCGTGCAGGCCGAAGACCGTACCCCGGCACGATGCGTACCGCCCATCCTTGGAGCACCATGTGACGCAGCAAGCCGGATGAGGAGAGTGGTGGGTATGCGGGTGGTAAGAGCGGTGCGGTTCGGGGGGCCCGAGGTGTTGGTGACCGGCGAGGCGCCCGACCCGGTGGCCGGGTCGCGGCAGGTCGTGGTCGGCGTGTCCGTCGCGCCGGTCCTGATGCTCGAGGCGCAGATCCGGGGCGGCTGGGGCGAGTATTTCGGGGTGGAGCCGCCGTACGTGCCGGGAAACGGGGTGGCCGGGGAGGTGGTCTCCGTCGGGGAGGGCGTGGATCCCGGTTGGGTCGGCCGCCGCGTCCTCGCGAGGACCGGGGGAGGCGGTTACGCGGAGCGGGTCGTGACCCCTGCCGAGGGACTGATCCCCGTGCCCGGCGGGCTGGGCCTGCCGGAAGCGGCGGCGCTCCTGCACGACGGCCCGACGGCGCTGGGCCTTGTCGAAGCGGCCGGACTCCGCCCGGGGGAGTGGGTTTTGGTACTGGCCGCGGGCGGCGGCATGGGCACCCTGCTCGTGCAGCTGGCGAAGGCCACCGGCGCGCGGGTCGTCGGGGCCGCCCGCGGCGAGAAGAAGCTCGGCCTTGTCCGGGAGCTGGGCGCCGAGGTCGTGGTCGACTACTCGGAGGCCGGCTGGACCGAGCGGGTGCGCGAGGCGACCGGCGGCGCGGGGCCCGACGCGGTCTTCGACGGCGTCGGCGGGCGGATCGGCGAGCAGGCCTTCGGCATCACCGCCCGAGGCGGCCGGTTCTCGGCGCACGGCGCGTCCAGCGGCGACTTCGCCGGGATCGACCCGCGGGAGGCCGAGCGGCGCGGGGTAAGGGTGACCGGCATCGAGCGGGTCCAGTTCGCGCCCGCCGAGGCGGGACGGCTGGCCGAACGGGCGATGTCCGAGGCGGCCGCCGGCCGGCTGCGACCGGTCGTAGGGCGGACCGTCCCGCTGGAGCGGGCCGCGGACGCGCACGCCGCGATGGAGGCCCGCGGCGTCGTCGGCAAGACCTTGCTGCTGGTCTGACGGCGCGGGTTTCCGCCCCTGTGCCGGTCGCGGTCGCAGGCTTCTCTGTTCTCATGTTCCACTAGGCGGCAACGGACGGGCAGGAAAACACGCCATGTCCGGGACTTTCCGGCCGGCTTGGGAGATCCGCAACCTTTCGCCTTTTCTGCCAGGCCCGGCTGCAGCCATACGGTGCGCCATTTGTGGCCGAGTCTGCGCAGCACCGGCCCGTACTCCAGGCTGCCAGCGAAGCAAGGTCACGGCTGCCCAACTCGATAGTATTGGGGTCAAGTTTGTTCTGCAAGCCTCTCGCGCATGGGTGAGAGGCTTCACGTCCTCGTTTCGTCCCGCGCCGAATCGCCGCGCCGACGCCCACGATCCGTCTGCGAGATTGCTCAACCCCGGACCCACCGCGCCACGACGGAGGCGGCGAGCACCGCCAGGGCCAACCAGAGGGCGACGATGACGGCGGCGGCCGCCCGGCTCACAGGCCCCTCACCCCTCTCCACCATCTCCCGCGCCCTCTGCCTGCTCTCGGAGAGGACCTCTTCGGGGATCAACCGCACCGCGAGGGCCACGCCCAGGGGAATCAGCACGAGGTCGTCCAGGTAGCCGAGGACCGGTATGGGGTCCGGGATCAGATCTATGGGGCTGAAGGCATAGGCGACCACGAGGGCGGCGAACAACTTGGCGTGAAGTGGCACCCGCGGGTCCCCGTAGGCAAGGTACAAGGCGTACGTCTCGGCCTTTAGCCGCCCGGCCCGCCGCCTCCACTCCTCCAGGTTCACCCTCTCGGCTACCCCTTAGTATCCCAGTACCAGCACGACCGCCATGATCGAGAGTCCCATACCGCTGAGAAGATCGGGGCGGACGGGTATGAAGCGGGCGACGACTCCCCCAAGCTGAAGGCCAACGAATGTCGTTAGCACCGTCATAGTGCCAAAGACCGCCGCCGTGACCACGGGGGGGAAGCCGAGCATCCCCAAGCCGGTGCCCGCGAGCAGATTGTCTAGGCTTAGAGACAGAGGGATACCAAAGAGCACCCAACGCTCATCCAGATCCTCCGGTGCCTCTGTCTGCAGGCTCCGAACGACGAGGTATAGGCCAAACACAAGCAGGACTATCGGTCCCAGGAGGTTCGCCACTTCACCGATCTCCCCCCCAAAGTAGCGCCCGATCAGCAGGCCCACCAGGGGCGAGAAGCCGTCCCACAACCCGAACACCACCGCGATCCGGACCGCGCGGAGCCAGCTGAGCTTGAAAGCCCCGAGCGCGATCGCCAACCGGGCATTGTCCAGGCTTAGAACAAGACCGAGAATGAAAAGCGATGTCAAGCTCATGGCACACTCCTTTCAGGCCCTAAGCCGCCGGCCGGTGAGTAGTAGCCGCTGTTCTCGCCATCGCGGCATGTATCGTAGCGGCGTGAGCACCGGCCGCATCCGCGCGCAGGCAGGCACACCGCGCCGTAGTCCTTATGCGCGGCGAACCGTACGGACACGGGGGATGAGGTCTTCTTCGCCTTGCTCTGCGCCCTCGTTAGCAGCCTGTACCGCCTCGGCCACAACCCGATGGTCGGGCGAGAGGTGGCAGACCGGATCGGTGCGCGCGGCATCGCCGGTGAGCTGAAACGCCTGGCAGCGGCAACCCCCGAAATCGACCTCGCGGCGATCACAACTGCGGCAAGGATCCGGCATCCACTCCGTCCCCCGGAAGCGCCGGAAGAGGGGCGACTCCTCCCAGACCCATTGCAGCGAGTGCTCGCGCACGGTGGCCCGGGGAAGATCGAGGGTGTGCGCCGCGGGGCAGGGTAGGACGCCCCCGTTGGGTGTAACCGTTAGCTGCCGCTGGCCCCAGCCACCCATACAGGGCTTGGGGTACTGGCTGTAGTAATCGGGGATGACGTAGATGATCTCCATCTTCCCGTCCAGGCGCTGGCGCGCGGCCCGTACTACAGCCTCGGCCTGTTCGAGCTGGGCCCTGCTGGGCATCAGGGCCGCGCGGTTACGCCAAGCCCAGCCGTAGTACTGGGTATTGGCAAGCTCGATCCGGTCGGCCCCCAACTCCTCGGCCAGATCGAGAATGCGGCCGATCCTATCGATGTTGTGGCGGTGGACGACCACGTTCATGGTGAGCGGCCAATCCAGCTCCTTGACCAGACGGGCTGCCTCGATTTTGCGTGCGTAGGAAGGAGTGCCAGCTATACGGTCGGAGAGATCTGGCTCGTCCGCCTGGATGCTGATCTGTACGTGGTCGAGGCCGGCGGTCTTTAGCCTTTCCGCCCGCCGAGGCGAGAGGCCCAGGGAGCTCGTGATGAGGTTGGTGTACAGACCCAGATCGCGGGCGCTGGCCACAAGCTCTTCGAGGTCGCGGCGCTGGAGCGGCTCACCGCCGGAGAGGTGAAGCTGCAGGACGCCGAGGGCCCGCGCCTCGGTCAGTACCCGTTGCCACTCTGCCGTAGTCAGCTCCTCGCGGTAGTCCGCGAGGTCGAGCGGGTTGGAGCAGTACGGGCAGTGGAGCGGGCAGCCGTAGGTGAGCTCGGCCAGCATGCCGAACGGCCTATTCATCGCCAAGCTCCACCAAGCGCTTAGTAACGAGTCGAGCGAGAAACTCCCGCACCTCGTCGCCGGCTACGTGGCTATACCGTCCGCGCAGATCCTCTACGATCTCGACGACCGTCCGCTCCCCATCGCACAGGCCCAGGATGGTCGCTCCCGTTTGATTCAGGACCAGCACCCCCTCCGGCGCGAGCAGAACCTGTTGTTTGCGCACGGGGTCCCACTGCAGTCGAACCTGGCGGGCCAGGCGTGGTCGATTCGTGGATAGTACCGTTGTGCTCATGTCACCTCCTGTGCCATCGTGCGTCCCTCGTCCGCCAGGCGTGGCGGACGCTCGATAGCTGGCTCATTGCAATCCGAAGTTGGGTGGCAAACCCGATGCCTGGCATACGATGGTCCGGTGGATGTAGTCAACCATTCCCCTGTCGAGTGCTTCCCGAATAGGCTCCGTCGATGGCGTCCAACATGCTCCACAGCACGTCACCCTTGAAGGACAGCGCCGCCACGGCCCGCGCCCGCTCATCCGGCGTTCGGCAGTGCTCCGTCACCACCTCCAGGGCGTGCTCCGAGTCGCGCGGGGCCTGCGTGATGCGCGCGCGGAAATAGTCCAGCCCGGCGGGGTCGATCCAGGTGTAGAAGCGCTCGAACGCGGCCAGGCGCTCCGCCATCAGGTCCGGCGCGAACAGCTCGGTCAGCGAGGAGGCCACCGCCTCGACCCACGGGCGGGTGCGGGCGAAGGTGACGTAGGCATCGACGGCGAACCGCACCCCGGGCACGACGTGCCGCTCGTCCCACATCTCCTCCCGCGTCAATCCCGCGGCCTCGCCCAGGAGCAGCCAGGCCTCGATGCCCCCCTCCCCGTCCGCCGTTCCGTCGTGGTCGTGGATGCGCCGGATCCAGCGTCGGCGTACCTCACGGTCGGGACAGTTGGCGAGTATGGCGGCGTCCTTACGCGGGATACTCTCCTGGTAGTAGAAGCGGTTGGCCACCCAGCCCCGGATCTGCCGGCGGCTCAGGCCTCCCTCGTTCATCGTCGCGTGGAACGGATGCCGGCTGTGGTAGCGCTGCGACTGGGCACGCAGGGCTCCGATGAAGCCCTCGGTGTCGGATACCACCAACTCTAGATCTCCAGTTCTAGGCCATCCGCGGCCACTTCCAGGCCATGCTCCTCGACGATGCGCCGCTCGGGCGCGTCCTCGAGCAGGATGGGGTTGGTATTGTTGATGTGGGTATAGATTTTGCGCTCGATGGGGAGCGGGGCCAACTGCTCCAGGCTACCACCGGCACCGCCGATCGGCAGGTGTCCCATCTCGCGCGACGTCTTACCGGCGATGCCGAGCCGGATCAGCTCGTCGTCCTGCCAGCAGGTCCCGTCGAAGAGCAGGCACGTACAACCTTCCAGGTGAGCGCGCACCGATGCCGTCAACCGCTGTGTGCCCGGTAGGTACACCAGGGCCCGGCCGGTGTTTCCGTCGGTGATTCGGTACCCCACCACGTCCTCTCCCCCCTCCCCGGTCCCGAAACGCGCCCGCTTATTCGTGGGCACGTGGAAGGCCCGGTATGACAAACCGTCCGCCAGCGATACCTCCGCCCCTATAGCGACCGGCCGCCACCCGACCTTGATGTAAGCGCCGAGTGTCTGGAGCAGTGATGTGCCTTTGCGCAGTGTCTCGTGAACCGCCGCGGTGGCGTGTACCTCGAGGTCACCAGCTTCCCGCAGCAGCAGCAGACCGAGGGTGTGATCTAGCTCGGCGTCGGTGAGCAGCACGGCCTGCAGCGGAGAATCCCTGACCCCGTGCGGGTGCAGGGCCGGGAAGGACTCGATCTGGGCACGAATGTCGGGAGACGCGTTGAGCAGGAACCATCGCCGGTAGTCGGCGCTTACCGCCACCGACGACTGGGTGCGCGAACGGCAGGGCCGCGAGCCGTCGCGAACGGCCCGACACTGAGGGCAGCCGCAATTCCACTGCGGAAACCCTCCCCCCGCCGCCGCCCCGAGCACGCGCACCCACACACCCGTCCTCCATCCATCTACCTCGATCGTTCTCCCCAGCCACAAGCGCCCCGCGGCAAGAAGATGGGGATCGTGCGGGCGCCGGGCCATCCGGCCCGGCGCCCCGTCCGCCTACTCCCCGAGAAAAACGTACGCAGTTACCTCGGCGCTGGTCCCGATTTCCTCGAACTCGGGGGTCTCCCACTTTTGGAGTTCCATGGCTATCACCTCCTCTCGAATAGACTTTGTTGCGCAGGCCCATTGTCCCGGGAGATCGGGCAACGGCTCAGGGGCCACTCCGCACCGAACCGGAGACGTTCCCCCTGGTACGCCGGGTGGCGTACCAGGGACCTGTGCTTATCTGGCCTCAGTAGAGCTGGCCTGATGACTCCGCGTCGGAGACCCGGTGTGCTGACCCCGGCAGAGCGAAGGAAAAGATAGCGTTTCCGTGGGGCGCCCCCATTAGCCCGGGCAAGAACCCTTCGACCCAGCTGCCCCAGCCGACCGGCACGGCTACGTACTGCGTTCCGTCGATGCTGTAGGTCACCGGGCTGCTGTGGTGGCCGCTTCCACACTGGAACTCCCACAATACCTCCCCGGTGTGCGCATTGAATGCGCGGAATTCCCCCGAGGGTGCGCCGACGAACACGAGGTCGCCGCCCGTGGCCAGCACCGACGCGCACATCGGCGTGTCATTGTGCCACCTCCACACCTCCTCGCTCGTGGACGCATCTATGGCCTTCACGAACCCCTGCATGTTGTCGGAGTCCACGGTGACGCTCGCCCCCCAGTAAGGGGTGCCCTCCTTGAACTCCCTACGCCGCCGCGTGACCTGCGCACCGGTATCCTGCACAGGGGCGTAGAAGAGCTGCGTCTTCGGGCTGTAGGCCGCGTGGCACCATTCCTTGGCTCCGGCCGGCCCCGGGAAAAAGTGGACCGTCTCCCCCTCTTTGTCGGGGTATACCTTGGGCGTTACCTTGCCGTTGGCGTCGATCTCGCCCCAGGTGATGCGTTCGGCGAAGGGCGTTACCCGCACCAGCTCACCGTTCGTACGATCCAGGACGAAGAAGTACCCGTTCTTGTCGAAGTGCGCCAGCAGCTTGCGCCCGTCCTGCTCGAAGAGGATGCTCTCCATGTTGCTGTCGTAGTCCCACAGGTCGTGCGGGGTGAACTGGTAGTGCCAGCGTATCTCGCCGTTGTCGGGGTCCACGGCGATAACGCTGTCGGTGTAGAGGTTGTCGCCCTCGCGGACTTCTCCGTCGAAGTCGGGCCCCGGGTTGCCGGTCCCCCAATAGAGCAGATTCTGCTCCGGGTCGTAGGTGCCCGTGACCCAGCAGTTTCCACCACCCCGCTGCCAGGCCTCACCATCGGCGGGCCAGGTCTCCGACCCGGGCTCCCCGGGCTTGGGCACCGTATAGCAGCGCCAGGCGCGCTCCCCGGTGTCGAGATCGAAGGCGTCGAGGTGGCCGCGGTTCCCGAATTCCCCGCCGGAGCTCCCCACGATGACCAGGTTCTTCACGACGAGCGGGGCGACCGTACCGCTCTCGCCGGCCCGCACATCACCGTAGGTTGCGTCCCATACGCACTCGCCGGTGACGGCGTCCAGCGCGATCACGTGGGCGTTCAAGGTAACGACGAAGACCTTCCCCTTCGCCACGGCGACCCCGCGGTTAACGTTGCCGCAGCAGAGCCCGACATCGAACGGGACCTCGTGCTTGTATCGCCACAGTTCCTGCCCCGTCCGGGCGTCGATGGCCCAGACCCAGCCATCCCAGCCCGAGAGGAACATGACCCCGTCCACGACGATCGGGGCGGCCTCGAACGCGTACGTCGACGCGCCCGCGTGAAGGCCGAACGAGCCGAACTGGAACACCCACGCTGGGGCGAGGCGGTTGATGTTCTCCGTGTTGATCTCGTCCAGCGGGCTGTACCGCTGGCCGTCGTAGGCGCCGTAGTAGGTGAGCCAGTTCTGCGGTTCTTCCGAGCGGGCCTCGAGAATGCGCTCGTACGTGACGTCCTGGGCCACCGGCGGCGCACTCCCGACTACCTTGCTCTGTCGTCCGAAGCGGACTGCCGACGGCGCATCGGTGTATTCTTGAGTCAACCGACTCTCCTTCCTATGGTCGTGTTTGGGGCGGACGGTCGAGGCGAGCCTCCTCGGGAACGTCCCCCAGCACGACGATCGCCCCGAACAGGCCCTGGCCTTCATCGTTGCCTAAGTTGGAGCTAAACCAGTAGTAGCCCGGGCCGTCGAGGTCGAGGGTGACCGTTCCTTTTGAATAGACCGGCAACCACATCCATTGCTTGTCACCGTTGCTCGGCATAAGCGCGCAGTGAGTGTTCGTGTCATCGTTGATGAGCTCGATCTCGATCTCGCCCCCACGGGGCATGACGAGGATCGAAGGGTCCCAGATCATCTCATCAAGCGGGATCCGGATTTGGGCGCGCATGCGGCCGTCTGGTCCCTCCTCGGCGTGCCCGAGGCCTCCGTGGGCGATCAATCGACCTATCGTCGCATTGTTTGACTTGTCCAGCCCAAGCTCGCTCACCATCTCGGATAGCGATTGCTTCTCGTTGGCGGTCGTCATCGGCTTGACCTCCTTCCCTGGGTTCCCCAACCCTTTGCAAGGAATTACGTAAGCACATCGGGGGTCAGACCATTGTTCTGGTGGTCGCCATCGGCTTGACCTCCTTCCCTGGGTTCCCCGACCAGTTCCCCGACGCTTGCAAGGTAGCATACAAACAGAACGGGGGTCAACGTCTCGTTCGAGGGTCAAGTCCTGGGCCCCGCGTAGGGAGGGGTGCGTCCCTCTGCGACGCGTTTTGCCCCACGGTCCCGGTCCTTCGGGATCTGCGCGGCCGGGAACCCGGTAAGCCAGGCAGGTGAGTGGATGACCCTGGGCCACAACCGACATCCATTTCGTCCTCTCGACACAGAAAAGGGGTTTTTAGGCGGCCTTCGGCCCGGGAGGGTATTGACATCCGAGTAGGGGGCAACTTGAGTTACAGTACTGAGCCGGCAGTTTCATAGCTTTGCGATCGCGTAAGAGTGGGTCGTCAAGAAGGGAGATGCTCGTATGGGTCGGAGTGCATTTCCGGTCGTGTTCGACGGCCACAACGATGTCCTCTTAAGGCTCGGTGGGCCGGATGGGGGGGGACCCAGCGCATTCTTCGAGCGCAGCGATAAAGGCCACCTGGATCTGCCCCGGGCACGAGAGGGGGGCTTCGGGGGAGGCTTCTTTGCCGTCTGGATTCCCGCACCTAAAGAGCAGACGCCCGAACCTGCGCCCGGGCGCACCCCGAAGGCGCTTCCACCCGCAATCGATGCCGCGTACGCGTTGCGGCAATCGATGGCCGCTACCGCCATGCTGTTTAGGATCGAGGATCGCTCGAACGGAGAGCTCCGGATCGTCCGCACCGCCGCTGAACTGCGGCGGTGCTTGGACGAGGAAATAATGCCGGCGGTGCTCCACATGGAGGGCGCCGACGCGGTCGATACCGACCTCGACGCGCTGCACGTGCTCTACCGGGCGGGGCTGCGCTCACTGGGCCTTGTCTGGGGTCGGCCAAACGCCTTTGCCGAAGGCGTCGCCGTGCACTTTCGGCGCTCACCGGATACGGGGCCGGGGCTAACCGAAGCCGGTAGGGAGTTGGTTCGCGCCTGCAATAACCTGCGCATCATGATCGACGTGTCCCACCTAAACGAGCGAGGCTTCTGGGATGTGGCGGCTCTCACGGATGCCCCACTCGTTGCGAGCCACTCCAACGCCTACGCCCTCTGCGCCTCCACCCGAAACCTCACCGACCCGCAGCTCGACGCCATAGCCGTCTCTGACGGAATGATCGGCCTCAACTTCGCTGTCAACTTCCTCCGTGAGGACGCGGCCCGGGATGCGAGCACTCCTTTGGGAGTGATGGTCCGGCAGATCGACTACCTCGTGGAGCGGGTCGGGATCGATAGGGTCGGTTTCGGCTCCGACTTCGATGGGGTCCTGATCTCGCGGGAGATAGGCGACGTATCGGGCCTGCCGAGGCTGATGTCGGCGCTCAGGGACCGAGGCTACGACGACCGGGCGCTCCGCAAGCTCGCCCACGAAAATTGGGTCCGTGTCCTTCGCAAGACGTGGGGTGAGTAGAAGGTGAGGCCGGTGCTATGAACCCCATTTTCCGGTTCGTACGCAATCTTGATGAGAACCAAGTTCGCCGCTTACGGAATGTCGCCTCCAGTAGACTCCGTCTCCCGCCGCCCCGCGCCGTTTCCAGTGCTTCTCGGCCGCGCCCGCTTTGCCACGGGCCGCGCTTTGGGGCAAGATCAAGATGCCGGTTCCTTCCGGAGAACCTTCCGGAGAAAGGGGGCGTACGCTCGTGAGGGGGGCGAGAAGGCGAAGAGCGTACTGGCTGGTAGCGAGGGTTCGAGGTGGGCGGACGTCCCGTTCGCGCGCCACCTCCCGAACCACCGGTAAACGGTCTCCCAGGGCGGGAAGTCCTTGGGCACTAGCCTCCAGGGGCAGTAGCCTCCAGGGGCAGTAGCCTCCAGGCACAGCCGCTCTTGAGCACGTAGCAGACGGCGTTGAGGATCTCGCGGGTGCCGCGGGCTCTCGGTCGCCCTCGCTTGTTGGGACCTGGGACATGGGGCTCCAGACGCTCCCACTCACCATCGGATAGATCGCTCGAGTAGCATTTTTCCATGCTGGGGAGCGTACGCCGTCATCGACCTACCCCGCTCGCTTTTTCAAACAGTTTCTCCACGCACTCCGGTGAATAGAGCTACCGGGGGGGACCGGACCTCGGATCCGGGCATAGACGTGGAAGCCTCACGCCGCTCGGGTCGCCCTTAGCGACTCGGCGGCCGTCGGCGGCGCCGCCCCTAGCAGCCCCCGTCCTTGGCTAGGAACTGCCGCTCCAGGGAGGGAGCCGGGAACTCGCGCTCTTCCCGCCGGACCCCCGGCATCGCGAGGAGGAAGCTCAGGGTGGAGAGGAACATCGCGGTGGCCCCCAGGCTACCGATGGCCGGCGCCTTTGGCGAGAGCGGCCTCGCGGCGATCGGGGCGCCCATCGCTGTCCCCGTGAGACCCATAAGCCGCGCGGTCTTGCGGGCGCCGCGTTCGCCATCGGGGTGCGCGTCCCGTGCTCCTTCCCGACCCGCTTGCGCAACGGGTCGCCCCTTCGCCCACCGTAAGAACGATGCCACGCGGCAAGCTTCGCCGCGTGGCATCGTTCTCTCGGGCCTCCGGGCGCCGTGGCCGGAGAGGGGGCCGGGGCTGTTGCACGCCCCGGCCCGGGGGCGCCGAAGCGGCGCTAGAAGACCGCGACGATCGGGCAGTTGGAGATGGCGGGCAGCGCCCT
>CADCUW010000491.1 GCA_902805985.1 uncultured Rubrobacteraceae bacterium | reverse complement strand
CTCCATGAAACCGGCGAGCTCGACGGACCCGACCTCGCTGACCCGCCCGAGGTCGTTGCGGCCGAGGTCAACGAGCATGACGTGCTCGGCCCGCTCCTTCTCGTCGGCGAGCAACTCTTCGGCCAGGATCGCATCCTCCTCGACCGTCCCGCCCCTCCACCGGGTGCCCGCGACCGGACGGGTCATCACCCTGCGGCCCTCGACCCGCACGAGCGGCTCGGGTGAGGCCCCGACGAGTGCGAGGTCCCCCATCTTCAGGTACGTCATGTACGGCGAGGGGTTGACGGTGCGCAGGCCCCGGTAGAGCAAGAGCGGGTCCAGCTCCCCGACCTCCGCTGAGAACCGCTGCGAGGGCACGACCTGAAAGGCGTCCCCGGCCCGGATGTACTCCTTGGCCCTCTCCACCGCCTTCTCGTAGCCCTCCTTCGTGAAGTTCGAGGACACTTCGAACGAACCGCCGCCGAAGCCCGGCGCCCGGCGCGTCAGGGGTGCAGCGAGCCGCTCGGCCACACGCCTTATGTCGTCTGCGGCCCGCCGGTAGGCGGCGGTGAATCCTTCGCCTTCGACGTCGCGCAGGCCCGCCGCATCCACGAGGGAGACGACGAGGACCTTGTGCCTCAGGTGGTCGAAGACGACGAGGGTATCGGTGACGGCGAAGAGGGCTTCGGGGACGCCGAGGTCGTCCGGCGGAGCTAGCTCCGCTGGGAGCTTCTCCAGGTAGCGGACGGCGTCGTAGGAGAAGAATCCGACCGCGCCGCCGACGAAGGCGGGAAGGTTCGGCAGGGGGGCTACGCTCTTCTGGCCCACGATCTCGGCGAGCCCCCTAAACGGGTCGGCCGCCGGTACCTCGCGCACCCCGTCGGAGTCGACGACGGTAAAGACGCCGTTCCTGTAGGAGAGCGTGCGCTTCGGGTCGAACCCTAGAAAAGAGTAGCGGCCGAATCGCTCGGCGGCCTCCGCGCTCTCCAGCAGGAAGACCGTGTCCTCCTCGGCGAACCTCAAGACGGCGGAGATCGGGGTCTCGAGGTCCCCGATAAACTCCGCGTAGAGCGGCACCACGTCGTAGGAGCGGGCGAGCGCGCGGGCCTCGCCCAAAGAGGGCGTCAGGTTCATGTCAGCCGTGCCGGTCACGCAAGACCCCCGCGACCTTCTCGGTCCCAACACCCCGCTCTTCGAGCAGCACGAGCAGGTGGTAGACGAGGTCCGCCGTCTCCTCGGCGAGCCTCTCGTTCGTGAGAGCCGAGATCACGACCTCGACCGCCTCCTCCCCGACCTTCTGGGCCACCCTCTCCGGTCCGCGCCGGATGAGGTCCGCCGTGTACGACTCCTCGGGCATCTGCGCGTGCCGCTGCGCTATGGTGCCCGCTAGCCTCTCCACCATCGTCCCGAGGGAGGCCTCGCCCGCTTTGCTCGTCCTCACCCCGACACCTTCTCCGGCCATAGCCCGGAAGAAGCAGGTGCTCTCGCCCGTGTGGCAGGCGGGTCCCCGCGGCTCGACCCTGTAGAGAAGCGCATCGTCGTCGCAGTCCAGGCGCACCTCGACGACCCTTTGCGTATTGCCGCTCGTCTCGCCCTTGCGCCAGAGCTCCCCGCGCGAGCGCGAGTAGAAGTGGGCCTCGCCGGTCTCGAGCGTCTTCTCCAGCGCCTCCCTGTTGGCGTAGGCGAGCGTCAGGACGTCGCCCGTTGCGGCGTCCTGGGCGACGACCGGCACGAGCCCGCCCTCGTCGAAGCGGACGTTCTCTACGGCGGTCACGCTCCCGCCGGCTCTCTGAAGGAGATCTCCGCCGCCGGGACGACGTCGGCGAAGCCGTTGCCCATGACCTCGTTGTGGTGGGCGACGATCTGGGCCGCGGAGAGACCGCCCTCGTCCCAGGTGCCGTGCGCGTCGGCCGCGAGCGTCACGTCGTAGCCGAGGCTAAAGGCCCGCCGGCAGGTTGTGTCCACGCAGTACTCCGTCTGCATCCCGGCCAGGACCAGACGCCCGATACCCCTCGACTCAAGCTCGTCCCCGAGCCTCGTGCGGAGGAAGGAGTCAGGCGTCTCCTTGTCCACGACCGGCTCGTCCTCCGCCGGGGCGACGCGGGGGTGGATCTCCCACCCTCTCGTGCCCCTCTCCAGCGGACCTTCTCCTTCCCCGTGACGGACGTGGACCACGGTCGCCCCGGTGTTGCGGGCCTCACGCAGCAGGCCCTCGATGTTCTCCAGCAGCCGCTCCCCGTCCGGCACCGGCGGAAGACCGGGCGTCTCGAACATCCCGAGTTGCGTGTCTATCACCACGAGCGCCGTCTTATCGTCCACCTCGCACCTCCGCTTCCGTCATCCTGACCGGCACCCCGGCCTCCGCCATCCGCCTCTTGACCTCGGCGATACTGTACTCCCCGAAGTGGAAGATGCTCGCCGCGAGCACGGCCCCCGCCCCGGCCCGCACGGCCGAGATCATGTGCTCGGGCCCGCCGGCGCCGCCGGAGGCGACTATCGGCACGCCGGTCTTCTCCGCCACCGCCGAGATCAGGTCGAGGTCGTAGCCGCTCTCGGTGCCGTCGGCGTCCATGCTGTTGAGGACGAACTCCCCGGCCCCCCGCCGCTCCCCCTCGACGAGCCAGTCCACGGCGTCCATCCTTGTGTTGAGCCGTCCGCCGTTGAGGTACACCTCCCAGCCTACTCCCCCCTCCTTGCGCTTGACGTCCACGCTCAGGACGACGCACTGGGCGCCGAAGCGCTCGGCGCCGGCGTCTATGAGGCCGGGGTCCTGGACGGCGGCGCTGTTGACGGAGACCTTGTCGGCCCCGGCGCGGAGCATAGCCCGCATGTCGTCGGCGCTCCTGACGCCGCCGCCTATGGTGTAGGGGACGAAGACTTCTTCTGCCGCGGCCCGGGCTAGCGCTGACGCCGTCTCCCTCCGTTCGTGGGAGGCGGTGATGTCGTAGAAGACGATCTCGTCCGCCCCCTCCACGTCGTAGAGGGCGGCCAGCTCCACCGGGTCCCCGGCGTCCCTGAGGTTCTTGAAGTTCGTCCCCTTGACGACCCTTCCGGCGTCCACGTCCAGGCAGGGGATGATCCGCACCTTCAGCCCCAAGACATCACCTCTACATCCACCGTATCCCTTCTAAACCGAATACCCGGAGGTTCAACAATCGACAACCACTTGCCAACACCGACCGACGCGACCGTACGGCACGGCCCCGATCATCCCCCAACAACTGAGAGTGCCCGAAGGGCTCGCGCCGAAAGCGCGGGAGAAGCCGGAGCGTGCGGCCTTGCGAACCGCTAGACGTAGGGGACCCCGGAGGCACGCGCCTCCTCGGCGAGGCGGTCGCGCAGAGCGCCCTTCGCCGGCAGGAGAACGGAGCCCTCGGTACCTGCCCCCACGACCATCGAGCCGTCCCGGCCCCGCCAGTGGCGGTGGACGGTGTAGGCCGCGAGCGTGCCCTCCACGAGCGCCAGCACGCGGTCGAGCTCGGCGTGGGACATCGAGGCCGCCACCTCGAGCTTGGAGACGTCTATGTTCTCCTCGGCCGTAAGGTCGGCGGAGAGGT
>CADCUW010000490.1 GCA_902805985.1 uncultured Rubrobacteraceae bacterium | reverse complement strand
GCGCTCGCGGCCGCCGTCGGCTATCTCCACCTCCACGCGGGAGGCGCCGGCGTCGAGGGCGTTCTCGCAGAGCTCCTTGACCACCGAGGCGGGGCGGTCGACGACCTCGCCTGCCGCGACCTGCTGGGCCACGAGGGGATCGAGCAGCGCCACCCGGCTCAAGAGACCTCCGCACGTCGATTACACACGGGTAGAATTCTACTCGCCGAATCGTCGCTCACCACGCTAGTCACCGCTCGGGACCGACGCGCACGGCCCCGGCGGCATAATTGGGGCCATGGCGAAGAGACCTAGCCAAAAACCGTGGGCTTTGCCGCGTTCTTGATACTGCTGGCGAGTTCGGAAACAGCTCGTACGTGGGCTCGTAAGCGGCCATCCGGCGTCGAAAATCCCTCCAAAAGTCGCCGTGCGGGCGTCAAACGGCAGCCCGTAGGATGATGAAACGGTACCCGGTGGAATTTGCCAGCAGTATCAAGATGCCGACAGAGCCCACCTTTCCCGAGGACGCTTCTATGGGCTACACGCCGCAGAGGCTGGCGAAGAACGCCTCGCTCTTCAGGCAATCGGGGTTGTCCCCGGCCAGGACGAGGAGGGTGGCGGCGTGGTTGGTGCCTACCCCCGGCAGGCCGACCAGCCCCGGGGCCGCTTCCGCCACAAGCCGCCCGAGCTGGGCGTCGAGCTCGGCGGTCTCCTCGGACAGGGCCCGGTGGCGGCGGGCCACCGATCTCAGCGCGAACCTCGTGGCCTCATCCACGTCTTCGGGCTCTCGGGCCGGACGGAAGTGGGCCGCGACCGCGACCAGTTCCTTCGTCGGGAGCCCGCGCAGGCGTTGACGCAGGTCCTCCGGTGCGGTGACGAGCATGGCTTGGATCTGGTCGGCAGCCTGCACGCGGGCCTTCACCGCCGAGCGACGTGCGCCCCTGAGCGCCCGGACCATCTCCACGCGGCCGTCCCCGCTCCTGGGCACACCCGCCGCCTCTCCGGACAGCACCGTCCTCGCTGCCTGCTCCGCGTCGATGGGATCGCTCTTGCCCCGCTCCTTCCGATGTCGCGGTCAATGCCGGCCCGACGACTCGGAGAACGGATGATACTGTGGCGGGTCAGCTCACGGCAAGCTCTTAATAGGTCACGAGGCTCCGATCCCGCGGGCGGTCGCGAGACGTCGTCTTGGAACGGCCGACGGGTCACTCCAAGGGCACCTACGTCGGTCCGGCGAATGGATGGGTCAGGCCGATCCGGGGCGCCGCCCGCAACCACCTATAGCGTATTCACAGCGCATGGAAGCGCGGCGGCAGGATACCGGGAGGAGAGGACGCAGCGCAGCGCCCTGGCCGCCACGTCGGCCTTGACAGAATGTGCCTTCTCATGGAAGCCGGTCTGCCGTGGGGGGTGCTCAGAAGTACTGCACAGTTTTCCGCGTCGTTGGGCAAAAAGGCGTAGGATGGCGGTCAGATGGTCGACACCGATGCCAGGACGGAACACTCTAGGACGGGTACAGGCCTGTTCGCAACTGCTCTTCGCAGGACACCCGTTGCTCTTGGCCTTCCCTGCACGATAAGAAAAGCCCGATACCGGGCTGGCGCGTGAAGTTGTGGATCGGGGCGAGCCCGACCGAACCCGCCGTTTGCGGCGTTGTCAGGAGGCCGACGTGTCGGAGAGGAAGTACGGGTTGTTCGTGGGTGGGGAGTGGCGCGACGCCCTCTCCGGCGGGACCTTCGGGGTAACGAACCCGTCAACCGGCGATACGGTCGCGACCGTGCCAGACGGGGGCGCGGCCGACGTGCGGGAGGCGATCGAGGCCGCCGCGAATGCCCAGCTGGAGTGGGGCAGGACGACCGCGGGGGAGCGGGCCGGCATCCTCGCCGAGGTGGCCCGCCTGGTGCGCGGGCGGGCCGGGCATCTGGCGCGGGTGATGACGCTGGAGCAGGGCAAGCCGCTCGCACAGTCGGAGGGGGAGGTGCTGTACGCCGCGTCGTGCCTCGAGCGTTTCGCGGAGGAGGCCCGGCGCGTCCGCGGCGAGACGATGCCCGCGGACTCCTCGGAGAAGAGGATCTTCCTCCTCAAGCGCCCGGTAGGGGTCGCCGCCGCCGTGACGCCCTGGAACTTCCCGGCCTCCTCGGTCGCCCTCAAGGTCGGGGCGGCCTTCGCGGCCGGGTGCGCGATGGTGGTCAAGCCCTCGGAGATAGCCCCGCTATCGGCGCTGGAGCTCGCGGGGGCCTTCGAGGACGCCGGGCTGCCGAAGGGCGTGCTGTCCGTGGTCACCGGGATGGACCCCGCCGACCTCGCCTCCGCCATCATGGAGGATAGGCGCGTCCGCAAGCTCTCCTTTACGGGCTCGACCGAGGTCGGGAAACTCCTGATGCGGGCGGCCTCCGACACAGTGAAGCGGCTCTCCCTGGAGCTCGGCGGCCACGCCCCCTTCATCGTCTTCGAGGACGCGGACGTGGGGGAGGCGGTGGAGGACGTGGTCTCCTCCAAGATGCGCAACGCCGGCCAGACCTGCATCTCCGCGAACCGGATCTTTGTGCAGCGGGAGATCGAGGAGGAGTTCTCCCGGCTCCTGGTCGAACGCGTTGGGGAAATGAAGGTCGGCGATGGCCTCGGGGATGGGGTCGAGGTGGGGCCGCTCATCGAGCCGGCCGCCGTCGAGAAGGTCGAGCGCCACGTCGCGAACGCCAAAGCGAAGGGCGCGACGGTCGCGCTCGGCGGGGGGCGGATCGAGGGGCGTGGCAACTTCTTCGAGCCCACGGTCCTGCGCGGGACCGACGACTCGATGCTCGTCACCAGAGAGGAGACCTTCGGGCCGGTGGCGGCGATCCTGCCCTTCGACACCGAAGACGAGGTCGTCCGCAGGGCCAACGATTCGAACTACGGCCTGGCCGCCTACTACTTCACCCGCGACGTGGGGCGCGCCTGGAGGCTGGCCGAAGAACTAGAGTACGGCATCCTGGGCGCCAACGACGGCCTGCCCGCCACGGACCAGACGCCCTCGGGCGGCCTGAAGGAGTCGGGTTTCGGCCGCGAGGGGGGTCGCTACGGGGTCGAGGAGTACCTCGACGTCAAATGCCTCTCGCTGGGACGCGTATCCGGGAAACGGAAGGCCTAAGCCCGCGCGCAGGCGCTTCGGTGGGACCCCCGGCCGGCCGCGTACCGGCATCGGTAAATGTAATCCAAGTGTCAAGGGGATTTGCGCATGCATTTTGCACATGCAATACTGCGTGCATGAAGGTGTATATTGCGGCGTTGTTTGGCGCGCCGCATTCGATGCTGGGGAGGTAGCGGAGATAGACGACTACACGTATCACCTGTTGGAGGAGCGGCGGGCCGGCCGTATGAGCCGGGGGGAGTTTCTACGGCGTATTACCGTGGCGGGGGCCTCGATCACGCTTGCTGGATCTCTCCTAGCCGCCTGTGGCTCCGAGGGGGGGCAGGTGAACCAGCAGCAGCCCGCCGGGCCGGTCAAGCGGGGGGGGACCGGCCGGCTGGGGCTCGTGGTGCCGGCCTCTGATCCCGATCCGGTAACGCTGTTCAGCAGCGGGGCCGTCTTCGTGACCCAGGTTGCCGCGGAGGGCTTGTGTTTCCCGAGGCCGGACTTCACGCTGGAGCCCAAGCTGGCGACCAAGTGGGAGCCGGGCAACGGGGCCAAGGAGTGGACCTTCACCCTGCGCGAGGGCGTGAAGTTCCACGACGGCTCGACCATGACCGCCGACGACGTCGTGGCGACCTTCGATCGCCTCACCAACCCGGACAACGAGTCGGCGGCGCTCTCGGCCTTCGGGGGCATCCTCTCCTACCAGCAGACGGAGAAGATCGACGCCAAGACGGTGCGCTTCAACCTTGAGCGTCCCTACATCGACTTCCCTTACCTGCTCTCGCTGTTCAACTACAACGCCGTGATCCTGCCCAAAAACTACGAGATGGGCACCTTCAGCAAGGGCAACGTCGGGACGGGACCGTACATCCTCAAGGAGTACCGGCCGAACCAGGGCGCGACCTACGTCAAGAACCCGAACTACTGGGACAAAGACAGGCCCTACATGGACGGGGTCGAGGCCAACTTCTACGACGACAACTCCCCCCTCGTGCTGGCGCTCCAGGCGGGAGAGATCGACGCCGTCCCCCAGATACCGTTCCAGGGCTCCCAGGCGGTCTTTAGCGACTCCAACGTCGTTATCCTGGAGAACCCGTCGAGCGAGTACCGGGGCCTGCACATGCGGGTGGACAGGGAGCCCTTCACCGACAAGCGGGTGCGCCAGGCGCTCGCGCTGTCCTTGGACCGCCCAGCGCTCTCCCAGGGGCTGCTCGACGGGAAGGCCGACCTCGGCAACGACCACCCGTTTGCCCCCATCTACCCCAACTCGCCCTCGCAATCCGCGGTGCCGCAGCGCAAACGGGACGTCGCCCGGGCCAAGAAGCTGCTCGCCGACGCCGGGCATCCCAACGGCTTGGACGTCGAGCTCACCACGGAGCGGTTTCTGGAGATCCCGCAGTACGCCGTGACGCTCAAGGAGCAGTGCAAAGAGGCCGGCATAAACGTGTCGCTGAACATCATGGACCAGGCGTCGTACTACGGCTCCGGGGACAACCAGCCGTGGCTGGAGGTGCCGCTAGGCATCGTCGATTGGGCGTCGCGGGGGAGCGCCAGCCAGACGATAGCGCCGGCCTACCTGTGCGACGGCATCTGGAACGCCGCCCACTGGTGCAACGAGGAGTACGACGGCCTGGTGCGCGAGTTCGACGGCGAGCTTGACGAAGGACGCCGCCGAGAGCTGGCCACGCGGGCCGCCGCGCTCCAGCACGAAGAGGTCCCGAGCATCATCAGCTACTGGGCCAGGGAACTGCGCGCGGTAAGGAACAACTTCCAGGGGCTCGCCAAGGGGCCCAACATCGTGCTCGACATGTCGCCGGTGTGGCTCTCGGAGTGAGCCTCCGATCCGCCGGGGTATGGCGTCGCTACCGTGGAGGAGCCGTGGGCCGGTTCCTGTTGAGAAGGCTCTGGCTCAGCGCCATCACCTTGCTGCTCGTTTCGGTCGTGCTGTTCGTCGTGGCCGAGGTGTTGCCCGGGGACGTGGGGCGCACGATCCTGGGTCCCTTCGCCACCAACGCGCAGGTCGCCCAACTCAACCAGGAGCTCGGGTTGGACCGTCCGCTTGTGGTGCGCTACGCGGGCTGGCTGGGCAACTTCGTCACCGGGGACTGGGGGCAATCTTTCCTCCTAAACACGCCCGTAAGGCCGCTGGTGGTCGATAGGATGGTCAACTCCCTGCTGCTCGGCGCCTTCGCCCTGGCGTTTATCGTGCCCGTATCCATAGGCCTCGGCGTGCTCGCCGCCCTGTACCGGGACCGCTTTATCGACCGGGCGATCTCCGTCACCGGGCTCTCGCTCATCGCGCTGCCCGAGTTCGTCGTCGGGGTGATCGTGCTCGTCATCTTCGCCGTGGAGTTGGGCTGGTTCCCCGTCTCTTCTGAGGTTCCTTCGGCCAACCCGGTCGACGTTTTCCGCCAGTTTCTCATGCCTTCCATCCCGCTGATGCTCGTGCTTTTCGGCTACATCGCCCGCATGGCCCGGGCTGGGACGGTCGAGGCGTTGGGCTC
The DNA here is from genome assembly GCA_902805985.1 of uncultured Rubrobacteraceae bacterium. Classification (GTDB taxonomy): domain Bacteria; phylum Actinomycetota; class Rubrobacteria; order Rubrobacterales; family Rubrobacteraceae; genus Rubrobacter_D. Next base: position 6,360 of record CADCUW010000490.1, on the reverse strand, counting down.
GGATTATGTCCGCACGGCGGTCCTCAAGGGCCTGTCGCGGCGGACCCTGATCTGGCGCCACGTCCTGCGCAACGCCCTCCTGCCCACGATAAGCGTCGTCAGCGTGCAGGTCGGCTACCTGTTCGGGGGCCTGGTCGTCATAGAGACCCTCTTCAACTACCCCGGCATCGGCAAGTTGCTGCTCGATTCGGCGGTGGGGCACGACCTGCCCGTCCTCGAAGCGTCGGTCCTGGTCGTCGCCGTCCTGTACATGCTCTCCAACCTCGTGGCCGACTCGCTGTACGCCGTCCTGAACCCCCGCATCCGGGTGAGCCGCTAGTGGAGGGACGCGACGCGACCGCGGTCGCCGTCCGGCCGGAGACGCTGGGGTCGCCAGGCCGGCGGGAGGGCTTCGGGGACCTGGCTTTAGCGGCGGCCTCGTCGAAGACCTTCCTGACGGGCGCTGCCATCCTGGTGTTCTGGGTATTTGTGGCCCTGTTCTGGGGGGTGGTGGCACCCTACGACCCGCAGGCCGTGGACCCCACGGCGAGCCTCGCCCCGCCCTCGGCCGAGCACTGGTTCGGCACCGACAACCTCGGCCGCGACGTGCTCTCCCGCGTTCTCGCGGGGGCGAGCTCCGTGCTGACGGTCGCCCCGCTCGGAACGGCGCTTGGGATGGTGGGCGGCATCGCGGTCGGGCTCATTACGGGGTACTACCGGGGCCGCGTGGACGACGTGATCATGCGGGTCGTGGACGCGCTGCTCGCGTTCCCGCTCATCATCATCGCCGTGCTCGTGCTCTCCGTTTTGGGGTCCTCCAAGGTCAACGTGGTGCTCGTGATCGGGGTCGTCTTTATGCCCATCGTCGCCAGGACCGTGCGTTCGTCGGTGCTCTCCGAGCGGGAGCGCGAGTACGTGGCCGCGGCCCGGCTGCGCGGCGAGTCGGGGGGGTACATCATGGTCTCTGAGATCCTGCCGAACATCCTCTCGCCCATCGCCGTCGAGGCGACCATCAGGCTCGGGTACGCGATCTTTACCTCGGCCACGCTGTCTTTTCTCTCGCTTGGCATCCAGGAGCCGTCGCCGGACTGGGGCCTGACCATCTCCCTCGGGCGCGTCTACCTGCAGGCGGCGCCTTGGGTGGTGGTCTTCCCGGCGTTAGCACTCGCTACGCTGGTGGTCGCGGTCAACCTCGTGGCCGACGGGCTCCTGCAGGCGGTCGAGGAGTGAGCGTCGCGGACGGCCGCCCGGTCGTGGATATCGAGGGGCTCTCCATCAGCTACCTCCGGCGCAAGCGTCCCCTGCGCGTGATCGAGGACCTCACCCTCTCGATCCGGCCCGGCGAGGCCTACGGGCTGGTCGGCGAGTCCGGCTGCGGCAAGTCGACGGTCGCGATGGCGCTCATGCGCTACCTCCCGGCCAACGCCCTCGTCGACTCGGGCCGCGTTACCTTCGCGGGCGACGACCTGCTGGGCGCCGACGAGGCCACGCTGCGCCGCTGGCGCGGGAGCCGGATGGCGATGGTTTACCAGGACCCCGCGAGCGCCCTGAACCCCTCCATGAGGGTGGGGGCCCAGATCTCCGAGGTGTACCGCCAGCACCGCGGGATGGACAAGACGGCGGCCCTGAAAGAAGCGGGGGCCATGCTCGAGAAGGTGAGCATCACCGACCCCGGCCGGGTCCTCAGGCGCTACCCGCACGAGCTCTCCGGCGGGCAGCAGCAGCGGGTCATGATCGCCATGGCGCTCTCCACGGACCCGGAGCTGCTCGTCCTCGACGAGCCGACCACCGGGCTTGACGCGACCGTCGAGGCCGAGGTACTCGACCTTGTCGAGCAACTGCGCAGCGATTTCGATACCTCCATCCTTTTTATCAGCCACAACCTCGGCGTCGTCAGGCGCGTGTGCGAGCGGGTGGGCGTTCTCTACGCCGGGCGCCTGATCGAAGAGGGCCCGACCGACGAACTCCTCCGCCAGCCGCGCCACCCCTACACTCTGGGGCTCCTGCGTTGCGTGCCCCGTCGGGGCATGCGCAAGGACGCCCTGCGCCTGGAGCCGATCCCCGGTTCATTGCCCCCTTTAGGCGCCGACCTGCCCGGTTGCGTGTACGCTTCTCGCTGCCCCATAGCCCGGGAGCGCTGTCACACCGAGCCGCCGCCGCGTTATGACACGGGGGATGGCAGAATCAGCCGCTGCCACTACCACGACGAGGTGCCCGAGATACCCTCAGGCGAGCAGCAGGTAACGCCGCAGCCGCCGTCGGATGGGGCGACGCTGCTTAAGGTCGAGGACCTCGTAAAAAGCTACGGGACGACCGGGAACAGTATGCAGGCGGTGGCGGGCGTCTCCTTCGAGGTGCGCCAGGGCGAGGTGTTCGGGCTCGTCGGCGAGTCGGGGAGCGGAAAGACCTCGCTCGCCAGGTGCCTCAGCGGGCTGGTGGATGCTTCCTCCGGCCGGGCCACGTTCGAGGACCGGCTGGACATCTCTGTCGCCGAGCACCGGCGCAACGCCGAGCTGCGTCGCAAGCTGCAGATGATCTTCCAGAACCCGGACACCTCGCTGAACCCGCGCCACTCCATCCGCCGCATCCTGGGCCGCGCCCTGCTGCTGCTCGCCGGCGTAAAGAACGGCCGCGAGCGGGAGCGGCGGTCCCTGGATCTGGCCTCCTCAGTGCGCCTGGAGCCGCGGCACCTGCAGGTGCGCCCATCGGCCCTCTCGGGCGGCCTCAAGCAACGGGTCGCCATCGCCCGGGCCTTCGCCGGGGAGCCCGCGCTCGTCCTGTGCGACGAGCCGGTCAGCGCTCTGGACGTCTCGGTGCAGGCGGCCATCCTGAACCTGCTGCTGGACGTGCAGGCGGAGCGGAGGGTCTCCTACCTCTTCATATCCCACGACCTCAACGTCGTCCGCTACCTCGCCGACAGCATCGGCGTCATGTACCTCGGCCAGCTCGTCGACGTGGGACCGGCCCGGGCGGTCTTCGATCCCCCGCACCATCCCTACACAGAGGCGCTCGTCTCGGCCATGACTACGCTCGAAGACCTCGACGGTTCGCGCCCGCGCATCAAGCTCGAAGGGCCGATGCCGAGCCCTAGCGACCCGCCATCCGGGTGCCGCTTCCACACCCGCTGCCCCCGGTTCCTCGGCGACCTCTGCCGCGACGAAGCGCCGCCCTGGCAGCGCGGCACGGAAGGCCACCAGTACCGCTGCCACATCCCGCCGGGGGAGCTTGAAGACCTGCAACGGACCAACGGGGCCTCCCCGGGCGAACCCCACGCCACGACGAGGCGGGCGCACCCCCCCGAAGAGAACGGGCAAAGCGGCTAGAGCGCGCCGCAACCGGCCCGCCAAGACCCGCCCCCCGGAAACCTTGCTCCGGTTCCCGGGACGTTACGGGATACCGGGGGGGCTCTCGGCCACGCCGCACCACTCGATGAGGAGGCAGGCGATGGTCTTGCTCGCCGTCAGCAGGTCTTCGATGACGATGTGCTCGTCGGCGCTGTGCGCCCAGCCGACGTCGCCTGCCCCGTACAGCACGCAGGGCATCCCCCCGAAGTGCATGAAGAGCCGCATGTCCGCGCCGTAGCTCACGCCTTCCACGGCCGGGGCGGCGCCCGTCACGCACTCGTGGGCGCGCATCACCGCCTCGCAGATCGGGGTGTCTAGCGGAACCTCCACGGCCACGGTCTGGCCGCCGAACCACTCGATCTCGGGCGGGTGCTCGCGCAGCCAGGGGTCGAGGTTCGCGACGGTCTTGATGCGCTCCTCGACGAGCGATTGCAGGGTCCCGACCTCCTCGCCCGGCAGGATGCCGACGCGGATGTCGGCCTCGAGCGATTCGGGCACCGTGACCGCCCAGTTGCCCGAGCGCACGATGCCGACGTTGATCGGCACCTTGTCCTCCATGCCGTCGAAGAGCGGGTGGGAGAGCGCAGCCTCGCGTTCGCGCTCCAGCGAGCGGAGGTCCTCGAAGATCGGGATGAACTTCTCGAAGGCCGAGACCCCGCGGTGGCGCACCGCGGCGTGGACCGCGCTGCCGGTGATCCTCAGGCGGAAGACTATCGAGCCGGCCTGGGCCGGGACGAGTGCTAAGCGGGTGGGCTCGCTGATCAGGGCGGCGTCGCCTCGGTACCCCTCCAGGATGGTCGCGAGCGCGCCGACGCCGCCGTCCTCCTCGCCGACCGTGGCCGCGACGGTCACGTCCCCCCGAAGCTCGATGCCGAGCTCCCCGAGCGCCCGCAGCGCGGCGACGAAGGTCGCCAAGCCCCCCTTCATGTCGCACGAACCGCGGCCGTAAAGGCGCCCGTCTTCGACCGCCCCCGAGAGCGGGCCGTGGGTCCAGAGGCCGGGGTCCCCGTTCTCCACGGTGTCCATGTGGGCGTTCAACAGGATCGATCTGCCCCCGCCGCTGCCGGTCCTGATGCCGACCACGTTCGGCCGGTTCGCGAACTCCGTCTGCGCGCCGACGTGCTCGTAGTATGGAGAGACCCCTTCGGGCGTCGCCTCGCACCGCTCGACCGCGAGCCCGCTCTCCCCGAACGCCTCCGCGACGACCTCCTGAACCGCGCCTTCCTCTCCCGTCAGCGACGGGACGCGGACGAGGTCCTGCAACAGACGCACCGTGGCCTCACGTTGCGCCTCGACCGTCCTGACTATCTCTTCGCGAAGTGTGGCATCGGATTCGATCATGCGTAGCGCCCCCCTCCAATCTGACCTCTCTGTCGTCAAGAGACCGCCGCCCACCCGGGCTGTGGGTGCGACCTACCGTAACCCGAGTGCGCACGACTCAAGGAAGAACAAGAACTGCGGTCTCCACGGTCGATAGACGCGGGTATTCTATCCTAGTCTCGGTTTCTCTTGCGTCCGATCTCCCCCTCCAGCTCGGAGAGGGCCCGGCCCGTGATCTCGGCGATCCGGCTCAAGACCTCCCGGTCGGAGACCAGCGCCGGGGAGAACTGGATCACGGGGTCCTCTTTGTCGTCGAAGCGGCAGATCAGGCCGTTCTTCAGGAGGCTCCGGGGAAGCACGCCCTTGAAGTACTTCAAGTAGTCCGGGCCGGTTATCGGCGTCCCGTCGGGCCACTCGGCCCTGATTTCCACCCCCCAGAAGAAGCCCATCCCCCGAACCTCCTTGACGATCGGGTGGTCTTCGGCCATGCGCCCGAGTTCGTCGCCGAAGTGGCCTTCGAGGTCGTGGACGTTCTGGAGCAGGTTCTCGCGCTCCATGATCGCGATGTTCTCCAGCGCCACCGCCGAGGAGACCGGGTGCCCCCCGAAGGTCGAGCCGTGCATGAACATCGAGGCCCCGTCCTTCAAGGTGTGGGCTATCTTGTCGTTGACCACCACGCCGCCCATGGGCAGGTAGCCACTGGTGACGCCCTTGGCGAAGCTGCTCATGTCCGGGACGACGCCGAAGCGCTCGATGCCGAACCACTCGCCGAGGCGCCCGAAGGCGCAGATCACGGCGTCCGAGACAAGCAAGACACCGTGACGGTCGCAGATCTCCCGCACCCGCCTCCAGTACCCTTCCGGCGGCACCAAACAGCCTCCGCCGTTCTGCACGGGCTCGAGGATCACCGCGGCGACCGTCTCAGGCGGCCCGAACTCTATGGCCTCCTCGATGGCGTCCGCCGCGCCCTCCGGGTCCTGCTGGGTGTTGGCGACGTGCGCGAAGCCCTGCAAGAGCGGCTCGAAGGGGGCCTTGAAGCTCGGTAGGCCGGTTGCCGATAGGGCGCCCATCGTCGTGCCGTGGTAGGCGACCTTGCGCGAGATGATCTTGTACCGCTGCGGTTCACCGTTGGCCTTGTGGTACTGCCGGGCGAGCTTGATGACGGTCTCCACCGCCTCCGAACCCGAGGAGACGAAAAAGCTCGTGTTCAGATCTCCGGGGGCTATCTCGGCTATCTTGGCCGCGAGCTCCAGGCTCCTGGGGTGCTGGAAGGACCAGTTGGGGAAGAACCCAAGCTCCTTCATCTGTCTGCTCGCCGCGTCGGCGAGCTCCGTCCTGCCGTTTCCTACCTGCGTCGTGAACAGGCCCGCGAGGCCATCCACGTAATTCCGGCCCCAATCGTCGGTTACGTAAGACCCCTCGCCCGAGACGATGACCGGCAGCCTCGACCAGTCCTCGGCGTACGGCGTGAAGTGGAGCATCAGGTTCTCCACACCCGCCAAGCCGGCGGGCTCCCCGTGCTCCCCTAGACCCCTCATCACGTCCATACGGCGGACCACCTTCCGCGGCCGAGCCGCGTCGACATCGAGAGCTTTTGTCGATGCTAAACGGCCAACCCGACCGGGTCAATAACCCGTGAACGTATACTAGAGAGCCGAACGTCGCAAAATTGGCCTACTATGCAATACCGCTCGCGCGAGGTTGGCTCCTGAGCGCC
>CADCUW010000489.1 GCA_902805985.1 uncultured Rubrobacteraceae bacterium | reverse complement strand
TCAGGACGACGACCGCGAGCACCACGAAGGCGTCCGTGGTCTCCCCCAGGAAAAACGCCAGCACGGAAGAAGCGATCAGCACCCAGATCAGGGGGGTGTTCACCTGGCGCCACAGGATCTTCCAGACCCCCTCGCCGGAGGCGCGGTCGAGCACGTTCGGCCCGGCCTCCTCCAGCCTTCTCTTGGCCTCCTCGGCCCCCAGTCCCTCCTCCGCGGAGGTCCCCAGGGCCCGAAGAACCTCTTCGGAGGTCCGGGAAGCGGCGTCAGGAGCCGGCAACGCGGACATCAAGACCTATCCTCGGAGCGTTCACCCTCCGAGCTTCCGCCTTCGGAGTGTCCGCCTTCGGGGTGTCCGCCTTCGGGGTGTCCGCCGACCACCAGCACGGTCCTGTTCGCGTGGCGCAGCACCTCCTCGGAGACGCTTCCGATCAGCGCGTGCTCGAATGCGGACATGCCTTCGGCGCCCAGGACTATGGGGTCGGCCCCCACCTCCTCGGCCACGGCGAGGATCGTCCGGTCGGGCCTGCCCAGGACGACCAGCTCCTCGCACTCCGCACCGACTTCCTCCGCCAGCGCCCGCACCTTCGCAGTCGCCTCGCGGCCGTCTTGGGAGAGCATCTCGACGAACTCCCCGTAGTGGATGCCCCCGTGGAACGCAAGATGCTCGTCGACGACGTGGAGGACGAAGAGCTTCGCCCCGAGACCACCGGCCAACCGCGCGGCGTACTCGCCGGCGCGTAAAGCGACCTCCGAGCCGTCGGTGGCCACAAGGATGGCCGGTCCTTCCCGGTTCCCGGTCCCTCCGCGTTCGAGGATCCGGGCCTTCGAAGCCGGGTGCGGTTCGGGGGTGATCAGGACCGGCCCACGCGATTTGCTGAGGACCTCATCCAATGCTTCCCCGACCAGCACGCGCCCCACCCCGCCCAAGACTTTCGAGCCGAAGCTCAGGAGAGCAGGCTTTTCCTCTTCGGCGTGGATGCCTAGGATGGCCCGCGCCACTTCGCCGACCAACGGCCGCGCCCGCGGCCGTAGCCCCACGGCCTCCTCGATCTCGTCCGCGCGGGACTCGAGTGCCCGCTCGACATCTCGGAGCCGCTCCTCCGCATCGCCGCCGTCGCCCGTCACCCCTACCAATTCGACCCCGGCGCCGAGCGCCCGTGCGAGGCTCGCCCCGAGGAACCCGGCCCTATCGGCGTCCTCGAAGGAGCCGTAGCCGACGAGCACGCGCTCCGGCGGCCACGCCTCCTCGCCTTCGGGCACGATCAGGACCGGGCAATGCGAGCGGTGGGCGAGCCCCGTGGAGACGCTGCCGAGCGCCATACGACCGAGCCGTCCCATGCCCCGGCTGCCCGCGACCACGAGCCCGGCCCCGATCTCCTCGGCCCGGGCGATGATCCCCTCGACCGCGCGTCCCTCCATGAGGCTCGCTTCGGAGACGGTGCCACCCTCGTCCTCTATCCGCCGCACCTGCCGTTCGAGCGCCTCCCGTCCGACCTCCTTGAGTCCGCCCCTTATGAAGCCGCTGGCGTAAGGTGAGGGCACGCTGTGCCAGACGTGGACCACGTGCAGCTCTGCCCCGCCCTTCCCGGCGAGGTCCACCGCCGCCCGCGCGGCGCTGGTCGTGTTCTCCATCCCGTCGGTCGCAAGCAGTATCTTCTCCGGGAAACCGTTTATCTTCTGGCTCATTTCTACCCCTTCGTCGAGTTGACTGTTTCCGGTCCTCGCCTCCGCCGCGCTTCGAAGCATCCGTGTCGGTGGCAAGCTACCTCTTCCCGGCCTCCCCAGGGAGGGCGAACATCTCCCCTATTGGAGCCTGGCGCCCATCCGGCGGCAGGTCCCTGGTATGGACGGTCTGCTTCTCGGTCCGAAGCCTGTGCCGCCCGGCCCCCTCGTAGAGATAGCGGTCTACTACCCGCACCACGGCGTCGACCCTCTCGCGGGGTGGCCCGTCACTGCCGCCGAACAGCTTGCCCACATCGCGGTTACTCCCTCCCAAGCGTTGCCCTTCGCGCGGTCACGCCGCCTTGGCGGCGACAAGGCCCCCGCCACCCGCTCGCCGCTACCGAGGCCGTCCGCGACGAAGGCGAAACGCAGGTGCTCCGACCCGCCCCCCTCCTAGTGCGCCGGAGCGAATCCCTCCAGAAACCTCGCGCTCGCCGAGATCGAGTATGGCCCCACAGGGGCGAGCTCGAACCGTCCGGTGCCCCTCGCCGCCTCAACCGCCATCGTGCGCCGTCACCACGTAGCCGTCCGGGTCGACGAGCGAGAAAGTCCTGCCGAACGGCCCGTCGAACGGCTCCTGGACGATCCCCACCCCGGCCCCTTCGAGCGAGTCGTGCAGCGCCTGCGCGTCGTCGCAGCGCATCCACAGCGCCACCCCCCAACCCAGCCTCTCCACCGCGTCGAGGTCCACCGCCGGCTCCCGCACCGCGAACGGCACGGGCTCGGTGGCGAACACCACCGCGTGCGGCGGCCCCCCCGGAGCCCGCTCGAGCCCCAGCCGCTCCTCGTAGAACCGCGCCGAGGCCTCGAGGTCGCGCACCTGCAGCGCCACGAAGTCCGGTCCCGTCACTCTGGCCATGAGTCTCTCCTTCCGGTAAATTGTAAGTACCCTGATATATTATCAGGGTACTTACAATACGGCAAGGAGCAACTATGGAAGCGTCCAAAAAAAATCCGGGCACCGGCGATCTGCTAGGGGGCAGCATCGGATACGAACTGAAGCGGGCGCAGCACGCCCTGAGGCTCCGCATGGACGAGGCCCTGCGGGGCAAGGGGGTGACCACGCCCCAGTACTCGGCTTTAGAAGCGCTGGCCGAGGAGCCGGGGCTCTCCAACGCTCAGCTGGCCCGCCGCTCCTTCGTCACCCCGCAGACGATGAACCAGATCCTCAAGGGGTTGGAGGCGGCCGGGCTCGTGAGGCGCGAGGGACACCCCGAGCACGGGAGGGTGCTTCGCTCCTACCTCACCGACGAGGGGGAAACGCTCCGCGGGGAGTGCGCTGGGAGGGTCGCCGCCGTCACGGGGCGCATGGTGGAGGGGCTCGCCGACCGGCAGCGCCGGGCGCTGCTCGAGGCGCTGCGCGTCTGCGTGCGGGCTCTGTCGGCGGAAAGCCGCTAGCCTCCGGCCTTCGCCGAAGTGCTCGCTACTCGATTCGACTTACCAGACAGTCTCGAGGCGAAGTTCGAAGAACCCCCTCAAACCGATGTTCGGAGAATGGCCCTTCTACGACGTACGGTGAATAGGCCTTTCGCTACACTCGGGTAGCCTGACCAGCCACCGCGTGGTTGACGGCCCACTCCAGCGCGTAGTCGGCGACCTGGACTACTGCCGGGAGGGCGACGAGCTCGTCGTCTGGAAGCTCGACCGCTTCGGGCGCTCCCTGCGCGAGCTCATCGACCCGGTGAACGGGCTGCGCGAGCGGACGATGGCGGGGCTCGAGGCGGCGCGGGCCCGCGGCAGGAGGGGCGGCAGGAAGCCCGCAATGGACGAGAGAAAGATAGCCTTGGCCTCCAAGCTCATGCGAGACCGAGAGACGCCGA
>CADCUW010000488.1 GCA_902805985.1 uncultured Rubrobacteraceae bacterium | reverse complement strand
AGACCCTGAGGTTGTCCCTTAGATCGTCGTCGTAGAGAAGCCTCTCGGCGACCGGCTTCGCGCCCGCGTAGGCCGCCGCCAGCGTCGCCATCGGTATAAACGACGAGCCATCGGCCTGCTCTTTCAATATCTCCGCCCGGCTCTTCCTGCCAAACACGCGAAACCTCCCTGAAGATCCTGACCTCTACGAAGACTACATCATACCCGTTTGCCCGAACCTCTACCCCAGCGGCCTGAGCCTTACCTCCAACGCCTCGCCGTCGACGCTCACCTCCTGGAACCCGCCGTCCCCTTCGGCGTCGAGATCCAGGCTCCGCGCCAGCACCTCGGCCATAAAGTAATCCCCCCAGCGCCCCCCGAGCAACTCCGCGACCCGCCCGTTGCCCCGCAGACCGACGGAGATGCCCTCCTCTATCTCGAAGCCCGCGTCCCTTCTCAAGTTCTGGACCTTGTGGACGAGCTCCCGCACGAGCCCCTCGTCCTCGAGATCCCCGTCCAACCGGACGTCGAGCGCGACCGAGAGACCTCCCTCTCGCGCCAGGGAGTAACCCTCCCTCTCGGTCGGCTCCACGAGAAGCTCCTCTGGAGAGAGCGTTACCTCCTCGCCCTCCACCTCGACGGCGACGGCCTCGCCGGCAGCGGCCCGCGCCCCCACCGAAGGCGGGGCCTCCGCCAGCGCCCGCCGCAGACCCGGCACGAGCCTCCCGTACTTCGGACCCACGACGCCGAGGTTCGGTTTGAGGTCGTAGTCGGTGACGTCCTCGGCCGCCCCGAAGCGCAAGGTCTTGACGTTCAGCTCTTCGAGGACGATATCCTTCAGGTCCTCGACGCCCTCGGCGAGGTCACCCCCCTCGGAGGACTCGTCCACGACCACGACCTCGCGCAGGGGCTGGCGGTTCTTGACGGCGGCGGCGTTGCGGGCCGCCCGCCCGAGACCGACGACGCGCCGCGCCGCGGCCATGCGACGGGAGAGGCCCTCGTCCACCAGCCGCTCCTCGGGGAGGGGCCATTCCGCGAGGTGGACGCTGTCTGGTGCTTCGGGGTCGGCGTTCGCGACCAGGTTCTGGTAGAGCTCCTCGGCGACGAACGGGGTGAAGGGGGCGGTGAGCTTCGTGACCGTCGTCAGGCACTCGTAGAGGGTCGAGTGGGCCGCCTTCTTGTCGCGGTCGTCCTCGCCCTTCCAGAACCGGCGCCGGCTACGCCTGACGTACCAGTTCGAGAGCTCGTCCACGAACTCCCCGACGGCCCTTCCCGCCGCCGTCACATCGTAGGCGTCCAGGCGCTCGGTGACGGTCTTGACCGTGAGCTGGAGCTCCGAGAGGGCCCAGCGGTCCATCAGCGTCCGGTCTTCCGGCTCGACAAAGTCCCGCTTGGGATCAAAGCCGTCTATGCGGGCGTAGGTGACGAAGAACGAGTAGGTGTTCCAGAGGGTGAGCATGTACTTGCGGACGGCCTCGTCGACCTGATCCTCGCTGAACCGCCGCGTGTTGCCCGGGCTCGTCGCCGTGTAGAGCGCCCATCGCAGGGCGTCCGCCCCCTGCTTGCCGAAGACCTCCCACGGGTCGATGACGTTGCCCAAAGATTTGCTCATCTTCTTGCCGTTCGAGTCCAGGATGTGCCCGAGCACCAGGCACGTCCCGTAGGAGGACTTGCCGAAGAGCATCGTCGAGACGGCCAGCAGCGAGTAGAACCAGCCCCGCGTCTGGTCCACGGCCTCGCAGATAAAGTCCGCCGGGAACTGGCGCCTGAAGTGCTCTGTCCCTTCCTCGCCCGAGTGCGGGTAGGCGTACTGGGCGAACGGCATCGAGCCCGAGTCGAACCAGACGTCGAGGACCTCGGGGACGCGGCGGGCCTCTTCGCCCGTCTCGGGGTGTCTTATGCGGACGTTGTCTATGTAGGGGCGATGCAGGTCGTCAGGGACGGGGCCTATGGCGAGTTCCTTGAGCTCCTCGACGCTGCCGACGACCACCGTGTCGCCCGAGTCTGTGCGCCAGATCGGCAACGGCGTCCCCCAGTAGCGCTCGCGGCTTAAAGCCCAGTCGATGTTGTTGCGGAGCCAGTCCCCGAAACGGCCCCACTTCACGTGCTCGGGGACCCAGTTTATGCCCTCGTTCTCGGAGAGAAGGCCGTCGAGGACCGCCGTCGTGCGGGCGTACCAGGCTTTCTTGGCGTAGTAGAGGAGTGGCGTCCCGCACCGCCAGCAGTGCGGGTAGGCGTGCTCGTACTCCTCCGCCCGGAAAAGCACTTCTCTCTCGCGCAGCTCCTCCACGAGGCCCGGGTCGGCCTTCTTGACGAACACGCCGGCGAACGGGCCGACCCGCCCGTCGAAGGTGCCGTCGGGCTTTACGGGGTGGATGGTCGGCAGGCCGTACCGGCGCCCGACGCGGGCGTCGTCCTCGCCGTAGGCCGGGGCCGTGTGGACGAGGCCCGTGCCTTCGGTGGTCGTGACGTAGTCGCCGAGGACGACGGTCCACAGGTTCTCCGACGGTTCCACGTCCACGTAGTCGAGGGGACGGCGGTACTTCAGGCCTTCAAGGTCCGAGCCCTTGCGGGTCTCGACGACCCTGTGGCCGTCATCGCCAAAGACCCTCTCCACGAGGTCCGAGGCGACGATCAGGCGCTCCCCGTTCGTCTCGACGGTCGCGTAGTCCACCTTCGGGTTGGCGGCGACGGCGGCGTTTGAGACGAGGGTCCACGGGGTGGTCGTCCAGATCAGGAGGCTCGTGTTCTCGTCCTCCGGCGAAGCCAGCGGCAGCCTGACGTAGACGCTCGGGTCCACCACGTCCTCCGGGTACTGCTGGTAGCCGAGGGCTACCTCTGCGGAGGAGAGGGAGGTCTGGTCGCGGGGGCAGTGGGCGCTGACCTTGTAGCCCTCGTAGAGGAGGTCCTTCTCGTGGAGCGTCTTGAGCGCCCACCAGACGCTCTGTATGTAGGAGGCGTCGAGGGTCCGGTACGGGTCATCCATGTCCACCCAGAAGCCGAGGCGCTCGCTCATCGCCTTCCAGTCGTCCACGTGGCGGAAGACCGACTCGCGGCAGAGGCGGTTGAAGTCCTCGACGCCGTAGCGCTCGATGTCGTCCTTGCCCTGGAGGCCGAGCTCCTTCTCCACCCCGATCTCGACGGGCAGCCCGTGGGTGTCCCAGCCGCCCTTGCGCTCGACCCTGTAGCCTTGCATGGTCTTGTAGCGCGGTATCAGGTCTTTAAAGGACCGCGCGAGCGCGTGGTGGAAGCCGGGCCTCCCGTTGGCCGTCGGCGGCCCCTCGTAGAACACGAACGTCCTATCTTCGGGCCGCTCCTCCACGGAGCGGCGGAAGGTCTCCCGATCCCGCCAGAGATCCAGGACCCTCTCCTCAAGCTCGGGGAACCGTACCCTCGGGTCTACCTTCTCGAATGCCGCCATGGCCCACTACCTCTCAAGCTAAACCCCCGCCGCCTGCGGACGGAGTCTCCCACTCCAACCGCAGGGACGGGGGCCTGTTGAGAACCCTCGCGGTACCACCCCGCTTGCCCGGGCCCGAAGCCCGAACCACTCTGTCGCGTCACGCTCTCGCGGAACGCCCCCGCTCTAACGGGCGGACCCGGCCGGTCCTAGTAACGTCCAGGCCGCTACTCGCGGCCTCCCGCTTTGGGCCGGCGGCTCGGGGAGGATCTTCGGGCCGCTTCCCGCACCGGGCTCGCACCGTCCCCGGCTCGCTCTGACGGGGATCGGCGGCCTTACTCGTTCCCGTCGTCGCCTGTAAAAGGCTTTGTAGCGCCAAAGGGCGGGCGTGTCAAGGAGCGGGTGGTGATCCGGCCCGGGGAGGTGACGCGTAATGTATTTGTAAGAGCTTGTAAGCTTTTCTTGATGGTTCGGCGGTAGACTCTATTTCACCAAGAGCAAGGCAATGCAGGAAGCGAATTGGAGATCGGTAGCATGAGGTTAAAGGCAGCGATAGCGGGGATCGTGGGGCTGGTTGTGGCCCTTGGTATCACGGAGCTGGTTCACGGGCTCTACGAGATGGTGCCCTCGGTGCTCGGGTCCATAGCCCAGGTCGTCGTGGAGTGGACGCCCGGTGAGATCGTAACGCAGGGCATCGAGCTCCTGGGCCAGGCGGACATCCCCGTCCTGATCGCCTCGGTGCTCCTCGGCACGCTCGCGGTCTCGGCCCTGCTCGCGATCCTGGCCGTCCGAAGCCCGGCCTTAGCCCTGCTCGGCGTGGCCGTCCTGACGGCCGTCGGCATCGCCGTCTCGTTCGTCGAGCCGTTCATAAATGCGACCGCCACGGTGGCGACGGTGGTCGGCGCCCTGCTCGCCGGCACGGTCGTGGCCGAGCTTATGCTCCGCGCCGCCGGGCTGCGTGAGATGAAGAAGGCGACGCCAGACGCCGCCCCCGCCGGGACGCCCGGCAGCCCGGACTCGCCCGTCGTCCGGTGGCGCGAGGCGGGCGCCACCAGCACGTCGGTCGGGCGCGGGGGCTTCCTGGCGCTCGGTGGCGGCGCGCTCGTCGCCGGCCTGGCCGCCCTCGGCCTGGGACGCCTGCTCTCCGGCGGCTCCCAGACCGCCGCCGCCCCGAAGAAGCTGGACATAGCGGATAAACCCGCCGGCAAGCCCTCCGGCGAGGGGGACCAGAAGGGCGGGGGCGGTGGGGAGACCGTGACGCACGAGACCCTGCCGGACGTGCCCGCCGATGCCTCCATAGACGCGCCGGGGATGCCGAAGATCATCACCCCCGCCAGCAGCTTCTACCTCATCGACGCCGCGCTCACCTCCCCAAGGGTCAACGCGGACGACTGGAAGCTCTCGCTCAAGGGTGTGCCGAACCCCGTCGAGTTCTCCTACAAGGACCTGCAGGAGATGTCCACCCTGGAGTCCGACGTGACGCTCTCGTGCGTCTCCAACCCGGTCGGCGGCGGCCTCGTCTCCAACGGGCGCTGGACGGGGGTCCTGCTCTCGGACGTGCTGAAGGAGGCCGGCGTCAGCCGGGAGAACATCACGCGGGCGAGCCAGCAGCTCGTCGGGCGCAGCGTGGACGGCTGGACGGCTGGCTTCAGGACCGACATCGCCCTCGACGGCCGGGAGGCGCTCGTCGCCTTCGGCCTGAACGGCAGCGAGCTGCCCGTCAAGCACGGCTACCCGGTGAGGCTCGTGGTCCCGGGGCTCTACGGCTACGTCTCGGCGACCAAGTGGCTCTCCGAGATAGAGCTCACGAGCTGGGACTTCAACGCGTACTGGATCCAACGCACCTGGACCAAGGAGGGCCCGGTCAAGACCCAGTCCCGCCTCGACACCGTGAAGGGCGGCCAGAACCTCCAGGCCGGCAAGATCCCCGTCGGCGGCGTAGCCTGGGCCCCCCACCGTGGTATCGACAAGGTCGAGGTCTCCACGGATAACGGTGAGACTTGGAACGAGGCCCGCCTCGCCAGCCAGCTCCACCCCAATACCTGGCGCCAGTACGTCTACGACTGGGACGCAAGCCCTGGCTCCTACACCCTCAAGGTCCGCGCCACCGACGGCGAGGGCGTGCTCCAGACCGCCGAAGAGCGCCCGCCCCACGGTGGCGGCGGCACCGACGGAGCCCAGGGCTACCATACGGTCGAAGTGACGGTGGCTTGATGAAAGGTTCTAGGCTCTAGGTTCTAGTGGCGGTGTTCGGTGCGGGGTCTCGATAACCCGCCCTTCGGGCCTCGAAGCCGCCGAAGGCGGCGACCTCGAACCTCAGAGCCTAAAACCTCCTGATTTGGCCTTCCGGACGGAGATGAAGGACATTAAACCGTAAGTTTAGGTTTAGCGTGTGTTTCAATCCCCCCGGACGGCGGCCCCGTTGTAACCAAAGTGTTTCCACCACGTAACACGTTCGTAACGTCGCGGCAAGAGTATCGTAACGGGTTAAGGGTAAGATTCAGATTAAACCGAGCCCGGGCCGATGGGACCATTCCCCCCTCCAGATCCCATCGGTCGGGACGGTTCTTTTTTATGCCCTTTCTCTCTAGGCGCCGGGTTCTCCGGACGACGTTGCGGGTAACCTGATGGGGTGAGAGTACGCGAACTCCACGACCTCGACCTTTCGCCGTCCGGGGCGAGCCGCCTCCAGAAGGAGCTGGCCCCGGAGGTCGTCGCGGGGCCGGCGCTCGATCTCAGCGGCGTGGGCCACGTGGCGGGCGCCGATGTCTCCACCCAGGGGGACAGGGCCTACGCGACGGTCGTCGTCCTCGACTTCCCAGGCCTCTCGCCCGTCGAGGTGCAGGGGTTCGAGACAGAGCTCTCGTTCCCCTACGTGCCGGGGCTGCTCTCCTTTAGGGAGATACCGGCCGTGGCGGGCGCGCTCGAGAAGGTCCGGACGCCGGTGGACGCCGTGATCTTCGACGCGCAAGGGCTCGCCCACCCGCGCCGCATGGGCCTCGCCTCGCACCTCGGGCTCTTCCTGGACGTCCCATCCGTCGGGTGCGCCAAGACCCGCCTCGTCGGCACGCACGAGGAGCCCGCAACGGAGAAGGGCAGCGCCACCGACCTGGTCCATCGGGGCGAGGTCGTCGGCAAGGCGCTAAGGACCCGGAGCGGGGTCTCGCCCGTCTTTGTCTCCGTCGGCAACGGCATAGACCTTCAGAGCTCCGTCGAGCTGGTCCTTGCCTGCTCCCCGAAGTATCGTCTGCCGGAGACAACCCGCCGGGCCCACGACGCCGCGAACCGTCTGCGGCGCGGCGAGTCTTTAGAAGGCTCACTGTTCTAACCCGTCGGCCCTTCGTTGGTCGGATCCGGTACCCGCGACAATGCAATCATGGTTCGGGTTCGGGCGCCGGCCGGAGATCACGACGTCCGTTCCTCGGACCGGATGGGGCTGTTCTTCGGCCGTTTAGCCGGGTAGCGCCGCTGTTAAATGGGTGCTAAGTTACCCGGAAGGGGGCATCCGCGATCTCGGGTGCCGCGTATATCGAGGCTAAGAGAGCTTTTCGGGAAGGGGAAGATCTTGCCAAGAGTCAGGGGCATCGGGCCGATTAACCGTCGAGATTTCTTGAAGCTGGGCGGCGCCGGGCTGGCTGGCGCCACGCTGCTGGGCGTCGCGGGCTGCGGCGGCGGGGAGCAGGTCGGGGGCGGTGGCGGCGGCGGCGGTGGCAGCACCTTCACCTACGGACGCGGCGCTGACTCCGTCTCGCTCGACCCCGTCAACGCCACCGACGGCGAGTCGTTCGCCGTGACGCGCCAGATCTTCGACGGCATCCTCGAGTTCAGGCCGGGAACGACGGACCCCGTGGCCTCCCTGGCGGCCGAGATACCGCAGCCGGAGGAGGGCGGACGACAGTACACCATAAACCTGCGCGAGGGCGTCAAGTTCCACGACGGGTCGGACTTCAACGCCGAGGCCGTGGTCTTCAACTTCGACCGCTGGCGTCTCTCGGACAACGAGTATCACACCGGCGGCGGCAACCAGACCTCGAACTTCTCCTACTATACCTCCCAGTTCTACGGGTTCGACGACGACTCGATTATAGAGAGCGTCGAGGCGGTGGACGAGTACACGGTGCGCTTCGGCCTCAGGGAGCCGCTCGGCCCCTTCTTGCGGAACCTGGCGATGAGCGCGTTCGCCATCGCCTCGCCGACGGCGATTGAGAAGGATGTCGAGGCGTTCTGGGAGAACCCGGTCGGAACCGGGCCTTTCAGATTCGAAGCCTGGGACAAAGGCTCCGAGGTGCGCGTCGTGGCCAACAACAACTGGTGGGCCTCCGACCTGCCGGCAGCGCAGGGCGGGGGCGGGCCGAACGTGGAGAGGATCGCGTTCCGCTCCATCGAGGACAACTCCTCCAGGGTCGCCTCCCTCTCCGGTGGGCAGCTCTCCGGGGCCGACGGCCTCACCCCCGACGACGTGCCGACCGTCGAGGAGAACCCCGACCTCAAGGTCCTGACCCGCCCCCCGCTCAACATCGGCTACCTGGCGCTCAACACGCAGAAGGAGCCGTTCAACGACCTGAACGTTCGCCGGGCGATGGCGGCGGCCATAAACATGGAGGAGATCGTCCAGGCCTTCTTCGGGGACACGGCGCAGGTCGCGACCAACGCCTATCCTCCCACCGTGCCGTACTGGCGCGAGGCGACCGAGCCCTACGGCTACGACCCGGACGAGGCGCGCAGGCTCCTCGAAGAGGCCGGATACGCCGACGGTTTCGACATGGAGCTGTGGTTCATGCCGATCCCGCGCCCCTACATGCCGGATGGCAGGGGTGTCGCCCAGGCGATGCAGCGGGACCTCGAGCAGGTCGGCATCACCGCCAAGCTCGTAACCCGCGAGTGGGGCACGTACCTCGAGGAGACGAGCCGCGGTACCCACGACGCCTGCATCCTCGGGTGGACCGGGGACAACGGCGACCCGGACAACTTTTTGAACGTGCTGCTCTCCTCCAAGAGCGCGACACCCGAGGACGCCCTCAACGTCGCCTACTACAAGAACCCCGACCTGGACGAGATACTCGACCAGGGCGCCACCACGATCGACGAGAACGAGCGCCGGAGGCTCTACGAGGAGGCGCAGGTCATCATCCACGACGACGTGCCCTGGGTCGTTATCGAGTACGCCCAGCCCCCTTTGGGCTACCAGAAGAGCGTCACGGGCGTAACGCCCAACCCGACCGGCAGCGAGGCGTTCAACCCCGTCGAGCTCGGCGGGGGCGGGGCATAGCGGGCCCTAGGGGGCCAGCGGGGGAGGGGCGGGCGTGATTACCTCGTGATTACCTTTATAGGGCGCAGGCTCTTGCAGCTCATTCCTGTGCTGTTCGGGGTCTCCCTCGTCGTGTTCTTCATGGTCCGGGCGATTCCGGGGGACCCGGCCCAGATCCTGCTCGGCCAGACCGCCACACCCGAGGCGGTGGCCGAGGTCAGGACGCGGCTCGGGCTCGACAAGCCGGTCGTCGTCCAGTACCTGCTGTTCTTGCGGGACGCGGCCACCGGCGACCTTGGGAACTCGATCGTGGAGGGCAAGCCGGTCACGACGACGCTTCTGGACAAGTTCCCGGCGACGCTGGAGCTCGCGCTCGCCGCGCTCTTTTTCGCCGTCGTTGTCGGGGTGCCCGTCGGGGTGATCTCGGCCGTCAGGCAGTACTCCCTGATCGACAGGGCCGCCTCCGTCGTCGCCCTGACCGGGGTCTCGATGCCGATCTTCTGGCTCGGGATGATCTTCGTCGTGGTCTTCACGGTGAACCTGGGCCTCCTTCCGTTTCCGGGAAGGGTCGGCAACGACGTGTCCTTCACGAGTTACACGGGCGTCTACACCCTGGACACGCTCATCACCCTCAACTTTCCCGCGCTCTGGGACGTGCTGAAGCACCTGATCATGCCCGCCGTAGCCCTCGGAACGATACCGATGGCGGTCATCACCCGGATGACCCGAAGCAGCATGCTCGAGGTGATGAACGAGGACTACGTGAGGACTGCCAGGGCGAAGGGTGTTGTGCCGTGGCGGGTCGTCTTCCGGCACGCGCTCAGGAACGCGATGCTGCCGACAGTAACGGTGATAGGACTTCAGTTCGGCCTGTTGATGGGAGGGGCGATACTCACCGAGACGATCTTTACCTGGAACGGGATCGGGCAGTTTGCCATCCAGTCGATAGACGGCCGGGACTACGCCGGCATCCAGGGCGTCGTCCTCTACGGCGCGATCTTCTTTGTGCTCATCAACCTGCTGGTGGACGTGCTCTACGCGATCCTGGACCCGCGGGTGAGGTTGTAGGGGTGGCGGGCTAGGATGGCAGGGACCCAGGTCAGGGAGGCGCCGGTCGCGGGGGGCGTTCGAACGCGCACCCGCTGGGGTGACTTCCGCCAGGCTTTCTTCGGAAACAAGCTCGCCGTCGTCGGGCTGGTGGTCATAGCGCTCTTCGTCCTGATGGCGGTCTTCGCGCCGCTTCTGGCGCCCTACGACCCGATAAAGGACCAGAACCTCACCGAGCGGTTCGCCGGGCCGAGCGCGTCGCACCCGCTCGGGCAGGACGAGCTCGGGCGGGACATCCTCTCGCGGATCATCTTCGGGGCCAGGGTCTCGCTGACCGCGGGCCTCGCCGCGGTCGCGTTCGCCACCGTCTTCGGGACGCTCGTCGGGGTCGTCGCCGGGTACGCCGGGGGGCTTATCGACTCTGTTCTGATGAGGTTCATGGACATTATTCTGGCCTTCCCGAGTATCTTGCTCGCCATAGTGATCGTGAGCATTCTGGGGCAGGGGCTCACGAACGCGTTGCTGGCCGTCGGGGTGGTCCTTCTGCCGCAGATAGCGCGGGTGGTCCGGTCCTCGGTCATAAGCATCAGGGAGCGGGACTACGTGGAGGCGGAGCGGGCCATAGGTGCCTCAGACGCGCAGATCGTGTTCGCGGCCATCCTGCCGAACAGCCTGGCGCCCCTGATCGTACAGTCAACCCTCGCCCTGGCAACGGCGATCCTGGACGTCGCGGCCCTCTCTTTCTTAGGCCTCGGCGCCCAGCCGCCCCTACCGGAGTGGGGGGCCATGCTGACGGACGCCTTTAGGAGCGGGTACGGGGTCTTCACGGAGGGGCAGCACGCGATCATCTTCCCCGGCGTAGCCATCGCCCTCTCGGTGCTGGCCGTGAACTTTATCGGGGACGGCCTGCGCGACGCCCTGGACCCCCGCCGCAGGCGCTAGGAACCCCCCGCTCGTGCGTTGTTTTGTGGCGCGGGGGCTGTATCATATCGCCTCGTGAGGAGCAGACCTTACGGGTCCTGGACCCGCCAGGAAGGAGAATCGACCCCCTCGCGGGGCAGCAGGCGTGCGTCGTCGCGCGCGCCGGGCCGCGGGCGAACGCGCGAGCGGACCGCAGAGCGGACCCGCGTCTACTCGGGCGGACCTCGCTACGACCGGCTGATAATGGTCTTCGTCGGCGTGGCGCTCGTCCTCGTCTCGGTGGGCCTCGTGTTCGCCGACGTGCGGGAGGCCGGCAACGCCGTCCCCGCGGCGCCCAAGGACCAGGACATGACGCTCACCGTGCCGAGCATGAAGCGGGTCAAGGATATCCCCGTCTACGGCGGCCCCATAAAGGAAGAGGCCGCCCTGCGCAACGGAACTTTGCACGTGAAAGACACGGGCTTCCCGTGGCAGAGGGAGGCGAACGTCTACATCGCCGGGCACCGCCTCGGCTACCCGCGCACCGATAGCTTCCTCGTCTTCTGGGACCTCAACGAGCTCGAGAGGGGCCGGCGGGTCCTGCTGACGGACTCAGAGGACACCAGGTACGTCTACAGGGTCTTCGACCGGCGCATCGTGGGGCCGGACGAGGTCTCCGTCAAGAAGCCCATCGCGGGCAAGAACATCCTGAGCCTCCAGACCTGCACCCTCCCTGACTACAAGGAGCGCCTCGTCGTGCAGGCCGAACTCGTAAGGACCGTCAAAGCCCCCGTCAGGCAAGCCGCCGAAGGCAGCTTGCCGGCACGCTCCGGCTAACGCCTCCGCTTTCAGCACGTATCGGGCCCGCCCCGGCTTCGCCCCTGCTCTCGGCACGCTTCGGACCTCCGTCACTCGCTTTCGGCCTGCCGGCTCTCTGCCGTGCGGGTCTCTTGCCGTGCGGGGCTCGTCAGACCCCGTTTGCCCGGCGGTTTTGGGCGAGGATGCGGATCCTGCCTGTCCCGCCTCGGGCGGGTTTGAAGCCCGCCCCTACGAGTGGGGTTGGGTCGCCGACCATGATGAGCGTCCGGTCTTCTCCCCCGTTCGGTACGAGCGGCGGTTGGGGCAACGCCGACCACCAAAAGCCGAAGGACGCCGTCGGGGCGGCGTGTCGGGGGCGTGCTGACAAGCGAAGGCTGCAGGCCGGGGCGTGCCGTTAGCGCGGCTTCCGCGCTAGCAACGAGTACATGAGCGGTATACGGGGGGTTCCTTCCGGCAGGCGGTAGGTGTCGAAGCCGGTCTTCTCGAGGATGGGCCAGCGGGGGAAGAGCGTGTAGTCGTGCTCGTGGAGGAACTCGAGGACGAGGCCGGCGTCTATGAGGGCCG
>CADCUW010000487.1 GCA_902805985.1 uncultured Rubrobacteraceae bacterium | reverse complement strand
TGTCCGGGAAGTACCAGTAGATCAGGGCCGGAGACTGCAACCCAGCCGCCCCCGCGATGCTCTTGATCGTCGCCCCCTTGAACCCCTTCGTCGAGAACTCCTCGAACGCCGCGTCCAGGATCTGACCTCGCCTCTCCGACTCCTCCGCCAACCGACCCTCCTTGATCGAACATTCAATAAGCGCAGTCTAGATGTGATTGAACGTTCTGTCAAGTGGCCACGAGAGACCCTCGTAGCTGGCGGCTCTGGGTTAGACTGGTCCGGTGGAAGATATGCCGTCTCACGAGCAGTTCCGCGACCAGTTCCGACGTTGGACGCGGCACGTCATGACCATGCGTAGTTCGAACTTCGGGGCGTCTGCTCACGAGTTCTACGGAGGCTTCACTTGGGAGCATGAGCCCGTGGTGTGGGGGTTCATAGAGGAGAGCTACCTGCGCAAGTACGGAGGCTTCTTGCGAGTCGACTTCGACTGGGGGGCCGATGGTCTCTGGGAGATACCCTTCCCGGGCTCGGCCTACATGGGCATAAGCGTGGAGCCAAGGGACTTCGGGATCTCCGGTTCCCTCGCCGCAAGGATCCGCGCGTGGCAGGCGTCGCAGGACCGGCTGGATGTGTCAGAGCGGGATCCCGACCCCGAGGCAACCAGGGCCGAGGGCCTGGAGATCTCCAAGGAGGTCAAGCTGTTCCTAGACGACGATTACTACGTCGAGTACTGGCCTTTTCGGGAGATCTCGATCAAAGGCGGCGAGACGGGCGAGCTCGAAGTGCCGGCGTTCATAACGGGCCTCGCGCGGTGAGCTACCCGTACGACGGCGTGGACCTGCGGGAGCATCCGGAGGCTTACCGTGTCGGGCGGGGGGAGCAGGGAGTGTTCCACGCCGAGCCGTACAAGGGCGAGCTGTTGCCGCTGTGGAGCTTCAAGACCGAGGAGGCGGCGCGGGATTCGTCCGAGAAGATCTACGCGAAGTTCGAGGGGTACCGGGCCGAGGGCGACTTTGTTGGGATGGACGTCGCCAGGAAATTCTTGCAAATGGGATGGACCCGGGCGAGACGATACGCAAAGTACGAGGGCGGCAAGAAGAGCAAGCCCCGCAAGAGGGAAGATCCGGAGAAAGCCCGGGCGGCGGAGGTCTTCCGCGGGAGATGGCGGGCCGCGGCCGAGGACGAGGAGTACCTGAGGCTCAAGGACGAGCACCGGCGGAGAAACGGTTAGAGGTTTTCGGCGTATAAGGCTCCGAGAGCAACGAGCAGAAGGAGAGAGCCATGCGTAACCCCATACTGGCCGCCATCCTGAGCGTCATCGTGGCGGGGCTCGGGCAGATCTACAACGGGCAGATAGGAAAGGGTGTGGTCTTCATAATCCTCCAGATCATAAACGGCGCGTTGACGGTCGTTCTGATCGGCTGGGTACTAATGCCCATCGTGGGCCTCTGGGCGACGGTGGACGCCTACCTCGTCGCCAAACGCAACAACGAGGGGTACGGGTTCAGGTAAGATCCGGGGATGGACGAAAGAGAATTGCTAACCCTCCTGAGCGCCGTAACAGCCATAGAAGAGGCGGCCTCCGCCGTCGCCCGCGAGGTCGAGCGCGACCGCCTGCGCGAGACCTCCCTGGCCCGCCTCTCGACCGTCGAAGCCGAACTGATACGGAGCCGCATCGCGCTTGAGAAGGTGATACAGGAGGAGACGGGGCACTAGGTTCTGAGGTTCGAGGTTTCAAGGCATGAGAAGTGCCGGCGACCGGGCTTGAGCAAACTGCGCCGGACTTCCGGAGCTTGAGACCCGAAGCCTAGAACTCCAGAACTTAATTCGCGCAACCTCCCGTGCTGACGGGCTCGGTGCGTTCGGCTGCGACGCTGAGGTGACGCCCGACGAGTTGGGAGGGGATACCGTAGCCGACGTTGCTCGAGTCGGCGCGGCTGGCGAAGATGGTCGAGACGACCTCGCCGTCGGCGTTGACGGCCGGGCCGCCGGAGTTGCCGGGGCGGACGAAGACGCGGAAGGCGGTGACGACGCGCAAGACGGGGCCTTCGTTGTAGGCGTCGCCGGAGGTCACGCGATCGGTCTCCCCGGTGCGGGCGGGCTGGAGGTCGAGCGGACCGTTCTGGGGGAAGCCGATCACGGCCGCTGACTCGCCGGAGCGGGGTGGGGCGAGGGGGAGGGGGCGGAGGCCGAGCTTCCGGACGCGCAGGACGGCGACGTCGTTCTTCTCGTCGAAGAGGACGACCTCGGCCCGCAGGGTTCGTCCGGCGCCGCCTGGCTGCACCCTGGTCGCGACCTCGCCGGCGACCACGTGGGCGTTGGTGACGACGAGGTTCCTCGCGACGACCCACCCCGAGCCCTCGACGCCGTAGCCGCAGGCCATGCCGGTCACGCGCACGGTCCGGCGGGCCGCCGAGCGCACGTCCGGGTCCGAGACGATGCCCTCCTCGGGTGGGGCCACGCCCGGTTGGGGGCCCCGGATCTTGGGCAGCGGGTCGAGCTCCGCGACCGCCCGGGTGAGCATCCTGGCGGGCATCCGTTCGTCGAGCGACCGCAGTATCCTCGACTCCTCAACGACAGGGTGGAGCCCCGCGAGCGGCGGGGACTGCAGGGTGAGGACCCCGACGGCCCACACGAGCACCAGCGAGAGGGCGAGGCCGAGGGCGGCGCCGCCGAGGTTGTCCAGGGTCGTCGAGGCCGGGTTCGAGAGCCTGTTGCGCAGGGCGCCCCCGACGAGGCGGGCCAGGACCTCCCCGAGCACCGCGAACGCCACGACGCTGATGAGCGTGACACCGACGCCGTAGACCGGGTTGCCCCCGCCAGGCACCAGGGAAGCGGCGATCCTGGACCCAACCGACGCCCCGACCACCACGCCCACGAGCGAGAAGACGCCCGCGAGAAACCCGGTGCGCGCGCCACGCAACACCGCCAGCAACACGAAAAGCGCAATAAAAAGGTCGAGCGCCACCATCTGCAGGATTCTACATTGTTAGCACGCTCCGGCTTCGCTTTCGGCACGTCTCCTTCTGAGGCTCTCAGCCAAAACCGGCGGGTCGTTGCTCTGGACATCAGACGAATCACCCACAGTAGCCCGGAATCTTCGGGCCGCCCGCCAATTGTAGGGGCAGGCTTCAAACCCGCCCGCGCCCAAAGAGAGGCAAGAGGGAGCCGGCATCCCTGCCATACGACGTCAGACGTTGAGACCAGGTGGGCCCCGCGCGGCCAAGAACCGACCGCTGGGAGTGATTGCGGGTCGAGGCTCGCCGAGAGGCGCGGCGGGCTGACTAGCCGGCGTAGACAGCGTGCTAACATCTGGGCATGAGAGTCACCGAGTTTCTGCCGGAAGTACAGAAGACCCTTGAAGCGAGGGATGAGCCGGGCTACCGTCTGGCCCAGGCCTATTCTGCGCTGACGGTCTCCCTGGTGCGTGACTGGGACGAGGCCACGAGCCTGCCGAAGGGCTTGCGCGACGCTCTGAACGAGGACGCGCCCGCGGCGGTGCTGGACCTGCGCAACGCCTCCGTGGCGACGGACGGGACCAGGAAGTACCTCTTCTACACGCACGACGGGC
>CADCUW010000486.1 GCA_902805985.1 uncultured Rubrobacteraceae bacterium | reverse complement strand
AGGCGACCCGCTTCGAGGCCGAGGTGAGGGGCGAGTTGCCAGAGGGCTGGGACGCGGCGCTCGAAGGCCTCTTCGCCGACGGCAAGCCCGTCGCCACCCGCGCGGCGGGAGGCACGGCGCTCAACGCGCTTGTGGGTAGAGTCCACGCGCTGACCGGCGGGTCGGCCGACCTCGATACGAGCACCAAGACGACCATCACCGGCTACGGCGACTTCGGCTGGGGCGAGTACTGCGGGCACAACATGCACTTCGGCGTGCGCGAGCACGCGATGGGCTCCATCGCGGGCGGCATGGCCGTCCACGGCGGGGTCATCCCCTACACCGCGACCTTCCTGACCTTCGCCGACTACATGCGCCCGCCGATGCGCCTCGCCGCCCTGATGGGCCTGCGCGTGGTCTACGTCTTTACCCACGACTCCATCGGGCTCGGCGAGGACGGGCCCACCCATCAGCCCGTAGAGCACCTGCTGGGATTGCGCGCCGTGCCGAACCTGACCGTGATCCGGCCGGCCGACGCCACCGAGACCGCCGAGGCCTGGCGCGCGGCCCTGTTAAACGACCAAGGCCCGACGGTCCTTGTCCTGACCCGCCAGAAGCTGCCCATTCTCGACCGGAGCCTCCACGCACCGGCGGACGGGCTGCAGAGGGGCGGCTACATTCTCTGGGAGAGCGACCCGTCGCCCGAGGTGATCCTGCTTGGAACGGGCTCGGAGACGCACATAGCCCTCGAAGCGGGCCGCAAGCTCGCCGGTGAGGGCGTAAACGCCAGGGTCGTCTCGCTGCCGAGCTGGGAACTCTTCGACGAGCAGCCGGAGGAATACAGGCAGAGCGTGTTGCCCCCGGCGGTGCGGGCGCGGGTCGCGGTGGAGGCGGCGGCGACTTTAGGCTGGGAGCACTACGTGGGGCTCGACGGCGCGGTCGTGGGGATGAGGGACTTTGGGGCGAGCGCCCCGGCGCCGGAGCTCTACGAGCGGTTCGGCATCACGGCGGGGCGTGTGGCGGAGGAGGCCCGATCACTCTTGGCAACAACGCCGGTGCGAGGGTAGGCGGCGTGCGCGCGGACATCATGCCCGGGGCGGTCTTCCCGGACTACGAGCTCACCGACCACACGAGGAAGCGGCGGACCCTCGGCGGGTTGCAGGGAGGGGACCCCATGATCCTGGTTCTCGCGCGCGGCCACTTCTGCCCTAAGGACCACCAGCAGCACCTGGAGCTCGTCGAGAACTACCCCAAGATCCACGTCGCCTACACCCAGATAGTGACCATCTCCACCGACAACCTGCCCCAGGCCAACGAGTTCAGGGACTCCGTCGGGGCGCGGTGGACTTTCCTGTCGGACCCGGCGCGCAAGGTGCAGAAGGACCTGGGTATTCAGGAGTACACCGACCCCTTCCACGACCCCATGATCCCCCACACCCTGGTCCTTGAACCTGGCCTGAGGATCTACAGCATCTATGATGGCTACTGGTTCTGGGGGCGGCCCTCCTTTGAGGAGCTGCGCCGGGACCTGCGGGAGATAACGCGCAAGGTGAGACCGGACTGGGACCCGCACGCTCCGGGGCTGCGCGGGGAGTGGGAAGAGAGGAACGCGCCGCTGCTCAAGGCGCTCACCCGGAAGGCGGGGAGCGTAGGGTCGTCGGTCGGAGAGACGCAGAAGGCACGAGGGAGGATCTGATGCAGCGAACAAATACGAGGGTTCACGAGGTGACCGAGCTTGGGCAGGCGATCTGGCTGGACTACATCCGCCGGGCCTTTATCCAGGGCGGCGAGCTCGAGCGGACACTGGAGGACGGGGTGCGGGGCGTCACGTCGAACCCCACGATCTTCGAGAAGGCCATCGCCGGCAGCGCGGACTACGACGACGACCTGAGAAGGCTCGTGGGTGAAGGCGCCTCGGTCGGCGAGATCTACGAGTCGCTCGCCCTGGACGACATCGGCCGCGCGGCCGACCTCCTGCGACCGCTCTACGAGTCCACCCGGGGAGAGGACGGCTACGTGAGCCTGGAGGTAAGCCCCACGCTGGCCCGCGAGACGGAAGGCACGGTCACCGAGGGGCGGCGGCTCTTCGCGGCGCTCGGGCGGCCAAACGTGATGATCAAGGTCCCCGCGACGCCCGAAGGGCTGCCGGCGATCACGGCGCTTCTCGGCGAGGGCATCAACGTGAACGTCACCCTCCTCTTCTCCCTGGCCCACTACGAGGCCGTCGCCGAGGCGTACCTGGCCGGCCTTGAGAGGCTGGCCGCGGCGGGCGGCGGCCTGGGCGGCGGCCTGGGCGGCGGCCTGGGCGGCGTCGCCTCTGTCGCCTCGTTCTTTATCAGCCGGGTGGATGCGGCGGCGGATAAGGAGTTGGAGGCGGGCGGCCACCCGGGGCTCATGGGCCGGGCCGCGGTGGCGAACGCCCGCGCCGCTTATGCCCGCTTCCGCGAGGTCTTCTCGGGTCCTCGGTGGGATGCTTTGGCCTCCAGGCGCGCCAGGCTGCAGCGCCCGCTGTGGGCGAGCACCGGGGTCAAGAACCCGGCCTACCCCGACACGCTCTACGTTGACGCCCTGATCGGGCCGGACACCGTGAACACGGTCCCGCTCGCCACCCTCCAGTCGCTCCTGGACCACGGCACCGCCGCCCCGACGATCGAGCCCGGCATCGAAGAGGCCCATGCCGACCTCGAACGCCTCGCCGAGGCCGGCGTGGACCTCGACGCCGTCACCCGGAAGCTCCAGGAGGACGGCCTCGCCTCCTTCGAGAGTTCCTTCGAGTCGCTGATGGCGAGCATCGCGGAGAAGCGGGAGCGGCTGCTGGCGCGCCGGCGGCGGGACACGGCGAGCTTCGGGTCGATAACCCGGCCCTCGGGACCGGCCCTGGGCCTGGAGAGCGCCGTGGACCGGTCGCTCGCCGAGATGCGGGACAACCGGGTCGTCGGGCGCATGTGGACCCACGACCATACCCTCTGGGGCCCGAGCCCGGAAGAGGTCTCCAACCGCCTCGGCTGGCTGCACAGCCCCGAGAACATGGTCGAGGCGCTCCCGGAGATAGACGCCCTCGTCGAGGCCGTGCGCGAGAGCGGCTACACGCACGCCCTCCTGCTCGGCATGGGCGGCTCGAGCCTCGCCCCCGAGGTCTTCGCCCGCGCCTTCGGCGTAGCCGACGGATACCTGGACCTCGCTGTCCTCGACAGCACCGACCCGGACGCGGTCCTGGAGAAGACGGAAGGGCTCGACCCCGCGAAGACGCTCTTTATCGTTTCGACCAAGTCCGGCGGCACGGTCGAGACGTTCTCGTTCTTCAAGCACTTCTATAACCGGGTCGTCGACGCGGCGGGCCGGGCGGAAGCCGGGGCCCACTTCGTCGCGATCACGGACCCTGGCAGCGCGCTGGCGGAGACGGCCGAGGAGTACGGCTTCCGGGCGACGTTCTTGAACGACCCGGAGATCGGGGGCCGTTACTCGGCGCTGTCGCATTTCGGGATCGTGCCGGCGGCCCTGCTCGGGGTGGACGTGGCGCGGCTTCTTGACCGGGCCTCGACGATGACCTTTAACTGCGACGGCTGCAACTCCCCAGTCGAGGGCGACAACGGCGGGGCCTGGCTCGGTGCCATCATGGGCGTGATGGCAAACGCCGGGCAGGACAAGCTGACCCTGCTGGCCGAGCCATCGGTCGCGGCCTTCGGGCCTTGGGCCGAGCAGCTCATCGCCGAGAGCACCGGCAAGGACGGTAAGGGCATCCTGCCCGTCGCCGACGAGCCCGTGGGGGCCCCTGAGGTCTACGGGGACGACAGGCTCTTCGCCTACGTGGGCCTCGTTGAGGATGACGGCAGCGAGCTGTGCGCCGCTGCCGAGGCGCTGCGGGGCGCGGGCCGTCCGGTCGTCATGATCCGGCTAAACGACCTCTACGACCTGGGCGGCGAGTTCTTCCGCTGGGAGATGGCGACCGCCATCGCCGGACGGTCTCTGCGCATCAACCCGTTCGACCAGCCAAACGTCGAGGCCGCCAAGGCCCTCGCCCGCCGCATGGTCGGGGGGTACCGGCGGCAGGGCGAACTCCCTCGACTCGAACCCACGGTCGAGGAAGACGGCGCCGTCGCCTACGCCCCGGACGAGGCCGGCAGCGTCGGGGAAGCGTTCGAGACGTTCCTGGCAACGGCGAGGCCCGGCGACTACGTGGCGCTGCACGCCTACGTCGAGCCGTCCGAGGAGACGACGGCCGCGTTGCAGGCGCTGCGCGTCAGGCTGCGCGACCGGCTGAAACTGGCGACGACCGTCGGGTACGGGCCGCGTTTTCTGCACTCGACGGGCCAACTTCACAAGGGGGACGGCGGTAACGGCCTGTTCGTGCAGATCACGGCGGACGACGGGCGGGATGTGCCCATCCCGGAGAAGGCAGGCTCGGAGGAGTCGGTCCTCTCTTTCGGGGTCTTGAAAGAGGCGCAGGCCCTGGGGGACCGGCAGGCGCTCTTGGACGCGGGCAGGCGTGTGATCCGGCTACACTACCGCTCCGACCTCGCCGGCGGTCTGGGGAGCCTGGCGTGATCCGGGCCGTGATCTTCGACCTCGACGGCACGCTGGTCGAGACGGAGGAGCTTAAAGCCCTCTCCTACGCCCGCGCCGCCAGGGAACTCCGCCCGGACCTGCCGGAGTCGGACGTCATCGAGGGCTTCAAGGACCTGGTGGGTCGCCCGCGCCGGGAGGTCGCAACAGCGCTCGTCGAACGCTTCGGGCTCGAGGAGGCGGCCCTGGCGCGGACGGCGGAGTTCGGGGTGGAGGCGCCGTGGCAGGCTTACGTGCAGGTTCGGCTGCTCGTCTACGAGGGCTTGCTGGCCGACCCCGGGCTCATCGAGGGCCACCGCTACCCGCACAACGTGGCCCTCTTGCACGAGGTCAGGCGCCTCGGTTACCCGACGGGCCTCGCCACCATGTCCCACAGTGGGCAGGCGCGACGCGTGCTCGGCATCCTGGGCCTTCTGGACGCGTTCGATGTGGTGGCGACCCGCGATGACGTCGAGCACGGCAAGCCCGACCCCGAGATAGACCTACTCGTCGCGCGCGGGCTCGGGGTGGGGCCTGGGGAGTGCCTGATCCTTGAGGACTCCCCCGCCGGCGTGGCCGCAGGGCTTGCGGCCGGCATGGAGGTCATCGCCGTCACCACGGCCCTGACCCGACAGAAGTTCCGCGACACGAGCCTCCTGAACCGCTGCCGGGTCGTGTACGACCCGCGGGACCTGCCGACCGTGGTGCGGCGCGTGATCTCGGGCTACGGCGGTAAACCCAAGGAGAAGTTCACCGCCGCGAACCGCGCGTAGGGGATTGGAACACTCGAAGAGGAGGAGACTATGGAACTAGCGATGATCGGCCTCGGCAAGATGGGCGGCAACATGGCTCGGCGCCTGATCGGCGGCGGCCACACGGTGGTCGCCTGGGCCCGCAAGCCCGAGGCGGTGAACGCGCTGGTCGCCGAGGGCGCCGTCGGCGCGGAGTCCCTGGAGGACGCCGTAAGGAAGCTCTCCGCCCCGCGCGTCGTATGGGTGATGGTCCCCTCCGGTGGCCCGACGGAGAGCACGGTCGAGGGTCTCTCGGGCCTGCTCGAAGAGGGCGACACGGTCGTGGACGGCGGGAACAGCAACTACCACGACACCGTTCGGCGGGGCGCAATGCTTGCCGAGCGGGGCATCCGCTACGTGGACGTCGGCACCAGCGGCGGCATCTGGGGCCTCACCGAAGGCTACTCCATGATGGTCGGCGGCGAGACCGGGGCGGTCGAGGGGCTAAAGCCCGCCCTTGAGACCCTCGCCCCGGCCGCCGAC
Organism: uncultured Rubrobacteraceae bacterium; assembly: GCA_902805985.1. Lineage (GTDB taxonomy): Bacteria > Actinomycetota > Rubrobacteria > Rubrobacterales > Rubrobacteraceae > Rubrobacter_D. Next base: position 6,211 of record CADCUW010000486.1, on the reverse strand, counting down.
AGGGGCTGGGGTCACGTTGGGCCGGGCGGCTCCGGTCACTTCGTCAAGATGGTCCACAACGGCATCGAGTACGGCATGATGCAGGCCTATGCCGAGGGATTCGCGCTCATGCGGCGCAAGGAGGAATTCGGGCTGGACCTGCACCAGATCTCCGAGATCTGGCGCGACGGCAGCGTTGTCCGCTCCTGGCTCCTGGACCTCACGGCCCGCGCCCTCTCGGAAGATGCCGACCTTGAAGGGCTCGCCCCTTACGTCCAGGACTCCGGCGAGGGTCGCTGGACGGTCGTAGAGGCCATAGAGCTCGGCGTCGCCGTGCCGGTCATCACCACGGCCCTCGAACAACGCTTCTCCTCCCGCGAGGCCGACAACTACGCCAACAAGCTCCTGAACGCGATGCGCAACCAGTTCGGCGGCCACGAGCTCCAGCGCAAGGCGTGAGCATGGAAGCGGCGCAACCCTCGAACGGCGGTCCGAACGGCGGTCGGCCGACCACCATCGTCATCTTCGGGGCCTCAGGCGACCTGACGAAGCGCAAGCTGGTCCCGGCCCTCTACAACCTGCACGTCAAGGGCCAACTGCCCGAAGGTACCCGCATCGTTGGCTACGCCCGCCGCCCCTACGACCACGGGGAGTTCCGAAGCCTGATGCGCGACGGCGTCGAAGAGTTCTCATCGGGTACCTTCGAGGAGCAGGCCTGGGAGGAGTTCGAGGCGAGCCTGTACTACGCGCGCGGCGACCTCTCGACGCCCGCGGATTTCGAGCGGTTGCGGGGGATGCTGGAGGAGCTCGAAGGCGGTCCGTCGGACCGGCTGTATTACCTGGCCACGGCGCCGAAGTTCTACGCGCCCATCGTCGAGAACCTGGGAGGGGCCGGGATGGTTGGGAAGGAGGGCGGGCGGCGGGTGGTTATCGAGAAGCCCTTCGGGCGGGATCTGGCCTCCGCCCTGGACCTGGACCGCAGGATCGGCGCGGTCTTCCGGGAGGAGCAGGTCTTCAGGATCGACCATTATCTGGGCAAGGAGACGGCCCAGAACGTCCTGTTTTTCCGGTTCGCCAACACGCTCTTCGAGCCGGTGTGGAACCGCACCTACGTGGACTCCGTTCAGATCACGGTCGCAGAGTCGGTCGGCGTCGGCCACCGCGCCGGCTACTACGACACCGCCGGCGTGCTCCGCGACATGTTCCAGAATCACCTCCTCCAACTCCTGGCGCTGGTGGCGATGGAGCCCCCGGCCTCTCTCTCGGCGACGTTCTTGCGCGACGAGACGGCGAAGATCCTAGCTTCCGTGAGGCCTGTCGAGGAGGGGTCGGTGGCGAGGGAGACGGTGCGGGGGCAGTATGAAGGCTACCGCGGAGAGGATGGCGTGGCCGAGGGATCGGGGACGGCGACCTACGGGGCCCTGAAGCTGCAAGTGGACAACTGGCGCTGGCAGGGGGTCCCCTTCTATCTGAGGAGCGGGAAGGCGCTCGCGGAGAAGGCCTCTGAGATCGTCATCCGGTTCAAGAAGCTGCCGCACTCGATGTTTCCGACAGCGGACGGCGAGGAGACCACCCCGAACGTGCTCGGGCTCTGCCTCCAGCCCGACGAGGGCGTTCATCTGCGCTTCGAGGCAAAGGTGCCGGGGGCGGCCTCCCGGATGCGCCCGGTCGACATGACGTTCCACTACGCCGACGCCTTCGGCGAGGACGGCATCCCCGACGCCTACGAGCGGTTGCTTCTGGACGCCGTCCACGGGGACGCGGCGCTCTTTATCCGCTCGGACGCCATCGGGCTCTCGTGGCGCTTGATCGACCCGATCCTCAGAGCCTGGGAGAACGACGACGTGCCGCTGGCGACCTACGCCCCGGCGAGCTGGGGACCGGAGGAGGCCGAGGAACTCCTGGCCAGCGACGGCCGCGCTTGGCTGCGCTCCTGCGGCGGCCACGGAGAGTCTCGGGTCGAAGCCGAAGCGGCAGAGCGGACGACGTAACCAGATCACGTAACCGACCGAGAGGAGCAGGAGATCATGGACCCGACCACACACTACGACGCCTTCGTCATAGGCTCGGGGCAGGCGGGGGGACCGCTGGCCGGCGCGCTCGCCAACTCGGGCCGCAGGACGGCGCTCGTCGAGCGTGAGCACGTCGGCGGCACCTGCGTCAACGAAGGCTGCACCCCGACGAAGACGATGGTTCAGAGCGCCAGGGTCGCCCACCTGGCCCGCCGGGCGGCAGACTACGGCGTGCTGACCGGCCCGGTGGACGTGAACATGGAGAAGGTCCGCCGCCGCAAGCGCGCCATCGTGGACGCCTTCCGCGGCGGCAGCGAGCGGCGCATCGAGCGGACAGAAGGCCTCGACCTCATCGAGGGCGAGGCCCATTTCACGGGCCCGAAGGGGCTTGAGATAGACCTCAAGGGTGGCGGGACGCAGAGGGTCTCCGCCCGCGCGATCTTTATCAACGTCGGGGCGCGGCCGGCCGACCCTCCGATAGACGGGCTGCAATCCGTGCCGCACCTGGACTCGACCTCGATCATGGAGCTCGACGAGGTCCCGGAGCACCTGCTGGTTCTGGGCGGCGGCTATGTGGGCCTGGAGTTCGCCCAGATGTTCCGGCGATTCGGCTCCGAGGTCACGGTCGTCCAGCGGGGCGGCCAGCTCGTCCCGCGCGAGGACGCCGACGTCGGGGAGGCGGTGACGGAGATCCTGCGCGGCGAGGGCCTGGAGGTGATGCTCCAGGCTGACGCCCTGGCGGTCGAGTCAACGACCGAAGGCATCAAGCTAGCTCTCCGCACGCCTGAAGGCGGACGGGAGCTTCGGGGCTCGCACCTCCTCGTGGCCGCCGGCCGGCCACCGAACACCGACACGCTGGGCCTTCCCGCGGCCGGCATCGAGACGGACAAACGAGGCTTCATCAAGGTCAACGAGAGGTTAGAAACTAACGTCGATGGCGTCTACGCGCTGGGCGACGTCAAGGGTGGGCCGGCCTTCACCCACGTCTCCTACGACGACTTCAGGGTCATAAGGACCAACGTCATCGAGGGCGGGGACGCGACGATCGCAGGCCGGATGGTGCCTTACACGATGTTTATCGACCCGCAGCTAGGAAGGGTGGGCTTGAGCGCGGGTGAGGCCGAGCGGCAGGGCTTGAACGTCAAGGTCGCCAAGATGCCGATGACGCACGTGGCGCGGGCTTTGGAGAACGACGAGACGCGCGGCTTCATGAAGGCCGTGGTGGACGCGGAGACGGGTCAGATCCTCGGCGCGACCATACTCGGGATCGAGGGCGGCGAGATCATGGGCGTCCTCCAGATGGCGATGATGGGCGGCGTCCCCTACACCGCCATCCGCGACGGCGTCTTCGCCCACCCCACCCTCACGGAATCGCTGAACAACCTGTTCGCCACGGTCCCCTAGCGCCACGCCGCAGCTCTCCGTAAACGTCTCGTTGCCGAGGTGCGCCCCGACGAGGCTTCGGGAGGTCTGATGCCGGAGATCTCCTTGACCGGGGTGCTCGTCGTCGCGGCGGTGGCCTTCACGGTCCCGTTTCTGCTCGGGCTGGCACAGGCCCTCCGTCTGCCGGCGGTCGCGCTCGAGATCGTGGCCGGCGTCGCCATCGGGCCGCCGGGGTTCGGGCTCGTCGAGGTGGACCTGCCGCTTGAGGTCCTGGCCCTCCTCGCCCTCACCCTCCTTCGCACCGCGGAGAGCGCCGGAACGCGAGACCGGGCAGACAATGCCCGGCAGAAAACCTTGAGGGACGCCCATGTAGGAACCGCGTTTAGTTGTCAGCAGCTCCCCTTCAAGAGAAGCGACTGCCTAAAGCTGCCGCGCCTATCTGTCAGGTCCTCGGTTGCGTCGCGTTTGGTTGTCGTATTCCTGAATGCGCTGGCTTCATGCAAGGTCGCTCGATTCCTTGATCGCGCGCACGTATGCCCCGACCCTCCGGTCGAGGTCGCGGGGATAGGCGTACCCCAAATCGTCTCCGACCTCGGTTGCGACCCGAGCGAAAAGCGCCATCGTCCGGAGAAGCGCCCCCCAATTTTCCTCGATTCCGGCTCCGGCGTAGGTGCCCTCTAGTTCCCTCCATGTATCGGAGGGGAGGCGCTTCTTCAGCCCTTTGCCCAGGCTGCCCGTAGGCTCGGACCAGCCGTGGTCGCGCTCCATCCTCCACTCCAGCATCGGGCGCAGGCAGACGTGCTTCATGTCGTAGTCCAGGCACCACTTGGCGGGCAAGAGTTCGTCGCGCCGCAGACACTTCGCCACGGTGGGTGCGACGCTGAAGAAGTCGTTGACCGCCGTCAGATAGGTCTGCTCGTCCGGCCGGGAGGGGACGTACGCCGTGTAGGTCGGCGGGCGCATCTCGCCGAACAGGCGGTCCTTGTCGACCAGCACGGCGTACCCGACGTCCAGGTCGTCGGGCAGCCGAGAGCCCCCCGCGACCCGGCGCGCCAGGGCGACCGGCCAGAGCCGGAAATCTATCCTAAGGCCGTCGGCGTACTGCACGGTGTTTCCCGTATGCTCTATGTCGTGGTCGGGATCCGGGTGGATGGGATCCCAGTACGCGACGAGCACTTCCCCGAAGTCCCCGAGCCAAGACCTGTCCTCGAAGAGCGGGCGGATGTCCTCGGCCACCAGCACGACGTCGTAGTCAGAGAGCGCGTCCACGGAGGCGCGCGGGTTCGCGCGGGTGCTGGTCAGAAGCGCGGCGCGGACATGCTCCTTGCGACCGACCCACCGGGTCAGGTCGTGGATTACCTCGCGCGGGTCGTGGCTAACGATCACGACGTTCCTCTCGCTAGTGGGGGCACTATCCACACGGCACAGTCGTCAGCATAACCGCCTTGCCCCTGGTACCACACCACTGAACGATAGCCGCGGTCCCTACACGCCTGCTGACAAGCAGGCGCGACGCTTGCTGACAGATTGCTGAGAACTAAACGCGAAAACTACACGATTCACACGATTTCGGGGCATCTACCGAGACGTGTTCGTGCGGCTACTGAAAAACCGACGCGTCTGTTACTGAAAAATCTTGCGATGGTACTGAAAAACCACGCGAAAAGATTGGCCGTTAGAGACAGGTACGGAGAAAAACAACACAGTAGAAGCCGCTCTACTGAAAATTCCCGCGGCTTCTACTGTGTTTGTAGGAACCGCGTCTAGTTGTCAGCACCGATCCTGCAGGAATAGCAAGCCCCGGAAACGGTCGCGCGGATTTCTCAGCGGATTCGCCGCGTATATCTGTCAATTTCCTCGTGGGGGTATTTCCATCTTGCTTCCGCCTTGTAGAGTCCGCCCTGTCCGTATTCGACCACGACCGCCAGATGCCTCTCGGCCATTTGCCTTGCGAGGTTGTTTGCTCTGATCGCCAGACGACCGCGGGGAGCATTTTCCCACTCCGGCGAAATTTCCGTGAGTTCCGTGTAGAAGCGGTCGAGGTGAGGGTACCCGCTTGCTTCCAGGTCGGCGTACACGCGACGCAGGCGCGGCGACGACCGGAGTTGCTCGTCTATAAGCTGCTCCTTTACCTGGCTCAGCTCGGCCGTCCACCTCGCCGAGCCGCCGTCCAGCACGCGCGGAGGCGGTGCGTCCCCCGAAAGCTCGCCGAGCGGGAACCTGACGGCTCTCTGTCCCAACAGGAGTTCGGCGGGAAGGAAGGTGCGCATGAAGCCGACAGACACGCCCGTGATCTCGAGCGGCGTGCCGCCCGTATTGGTTACTTCGATCTGCAAGGGGCTGTCGGCTTCAGGATCGAACCTTCGCCACACGCTCAGGGTCAACCGTGGTGCTCTGCGAAGCGGAAACGAGATATGTATCGGGGACACGCGCCTCGTGAGTATGTTGTCCATAGCGCCCGTGCTCTCCTCGTGCCGTGAGTGTGCTACAAGTTACTATACGCAGTCCAGCTCCCCTGGTAGCAGATTCGCTCGCACAATGGTGCTCGTAGCATCCCCCGGAGTAGAAGCTGCTCTACTGAAAAGATAACGCGAGCCACCTGGGTAGCTACCTGGGTAGGAACCCGCTCCCGAGCGCGGCCATCGCCGACTCCCAGAAGACCAAGACCACAGGGGTCGGAGGGGAGCAGAGGGGCTACGACGGCAACAACAAGGTGAGGGGCAGGAAGCGCCACCTCTTGGTGGACACCGAGGGTCTCGTGCTCAAAGCCAAGGTCCACAGCGCCAAGGTGCCCGACCAGGACGGCCTGAAGCTGCTGTTGGAGTCGGCGCGGGGCG
>CADCUW010000485.1 GCA_902805985.1 uncultured Rubrobacteraceae bacterium | reverse complement strand
GCCGTCCGCCGTTCCTACAACCTGCCCGGCGCAGCGCCGCTCCCCTACGCGACGCTTGTCGAGACGGCCGCCCGCGCCCTCGGAAGAGAGCCCCGGCTCGTCCGGCTGCCGCTGGAGCCCATCCGCCGGGCCCTGGCGCTCGCCGAGTCGCTCCGGCTCCCGCTCCCCATCAAGAGCGAGCAGGTCCTGCGCCTGCGTGAAGACAAAGCCTACCCCTACGACGACGCGCGCCGAGACCTCGACTACGCTCCACGCCCGTTCACGGAAGGCGTGGCCCTCGAGGTCGCCCGCCTTCGGGAGGTCGGCCTCATAAAGCCCAAAACCCCGTAGTGCTACACTGATGCCGTGTGGCACGAAAAGGAGTCGGCATGGCAAATTTGACGATCACGGTAGACGAGGAGACGGTAAAGCGGGCGCGCATCCGGGCGCTTGAGGAGGGAACTTCGGTAAACGCGCTCCTGCGAGACTACCTGGAGGACTACGCGGGCGTCCGGCGGGAACGGATGGAGGCGTGGCGCAAGATCCGGGATCTCGCCAAGCGTTCGGAGATGGGTAGTCGTGGCCGGGGATTGCCCACGCGGGAGGAGATCTACAACCGTCCAATCATGAGAAACCGACCCGAGGGACCGTTGTAGAGGGGTAGCCATGCCGCCGTTCTTCGACACCAATATTCTTATCTATTCGGTCGATAGGGACGAGACCGTCAAGTCCGGACCGGCGAGCGAGCTAGTTGAAACTCACCTGGTGCGGGGAAACGGCGCGATCTCGGTGCAGGTCCTCCGGGAATTCTACTCGGCGTCGAGGAGGCTGGGCGGTCCGCTTTCGGAGGAGCAGGCGCGGGAGATGGTCGACTACTTCGCGACTTTCAGGACGCTCTCCGAAGACGTCGGGATGGTGCTAGGCGCGGCTCGGCGCACGGGAGAGTTATCCATCTCCTTCTGGGACGCCCTGATCGTGGAGGCCGCCCTGAAGTCGGGCGCCGACCGGTTGTTCACCGAAGACCTGCAGCACGGGCAGGTCATAGAGGGGATGCGTGTCGAGAACCCGTTTTTGTAGGGTGGGACGGGCGTGACGGGGGCCATCGTCGCGGGCGGCCTGGCGTTCCTCGTGGCCGGGGCGCTCGTGCCGCTGCTCGTGCAGTTCGCCGTCGGGCGGAGCCTGCTCGACGTGCCGAACCTCCGCTCCTCCCACGAGGTACCGACGCCGCGGCTGGGCGGGATCGCGATCTTCGCCGGGACGCTGGTCGGGGTCGCGGTGTTGCGGCCCGAGGGGGCGTGGCCGCTACTCGCGGCGGCGGCGCTTATCTGGGCCGTCGGCCTCGCGGACGACCTCTCGAACCTCCACTTCAAGACAAAAGCCGCCGCGCAGTTGCTCGTCGCCGGAGGACTGCTGCTCCTCTACCCGCCGCCGGTGCTGACCGGGACGTCCGGGCTCCTCTGGGTTCTGGTGCTCGCGGTCGGGGTACTCTGGATCTCCGCGCTCAGCAACGCCTTCAACTTTATGGACGGCATAGACGGCTTCACGGGCGGCGTCGCGATAGTTAACGCCCTGTTCCTCGTCCCGCTCGCGGGCGAGACGGGCGCGTTTCTGCCGGCGCTCGTCGGGGCGACGGCCGGGTTCCTCGTGTGGAACGTGAGCCCGGCCTCGATGTTCGTCGGCGACTCCGGCGCGTACTTTCTCGGTTTCATCCTCGCGGCCGTGGCCCTCTACGCCCCGCTGCCGCCGGGCGAGTCCTGGACCCCTCTGGGATTCGTCGCGTGCGCCCTGGTCTTTCTGCCGTACCTCTTCGACACCGCCTTCACCCTCCTCCGGCGCCTGCGAAGCGGGGCCGGAAAGAACATCTTCCTCGCCCACCGCGAGCACATCTACCAGCGCATAACCCCGACCGTCGCCCTACACCGCCGCACCAGCAACCTCTACTACGGCGCGAGCGTCGCCGCCGGCCTCGCCGCGCTCCTCGTGGCCGAAGGCGGGGTCGGGCTGCTCCTCGGCTTCAGCGTAGCGGTTGCGCTCTGCGTCGCGCTCGCCTTGGTGCCGAAGGTGGTTGGATAGGTTCTGAGGTTCCAGGCTCAAGGTTTCACGATACGGCCCGAAAAGGGCATCGGTGCAACGAGTCGGGGTGGATGATGCCGGCGGGGTACGTGGCCCCCGAGAACCTCAAACCTAATGCCTAAAACCTACAAAATATAGTCACACGCGCCAATAGAAGTTAAAATGCAACCCTATGTGGTTTATGCGGAGGGCGGGAGAGCGACTACTGGGCGCGGTGGACCGGCTTCAGCGTGCCTTCCACGGCTCGCCGCCGGCCTTCCGGCGCGGGGCGGCGATGCTGGTCGATGCCTTCATAGTCATCGAATCCTTCGCGGTGGTGCTCATCGTCCGGGTCTCTGGAGACCCGCAGAGCTCGCAGAGCCAGGAGCAATTCTGGCCCTTCTTCTGGCCCTTCGCGGTCTTTTCGGCGCTCGCGTTCGTGCTTCTTCTAAACGAGAGCGGGGTCTACAGGAGCATCCTCAGGTACACGGGTATCTACCAGGGCGTGCAGGTGTTGAGCGCGACGGCCATCGCGGCCGGCGGGCTGTTCCTCGCCGTCTTCTGCGTCGGGCCTTACGGGTTTGGAATCATGGACCCGAACCCCGTCCCGCTCTCCGTGCCGCTCGTCGGGTCGGTCCTGGCCTACGTGCAGCTCGTCGCGGTGAGGCTCTACCCGCGGGTCTTCTACGAGCTCTCGCTGCGCGAGGTCGGGCGCAGGACTCGCGTCGCGATCGTGGGCACAGGCGAGCCGGGGGTGGCGCTCGCCGGGCACATCTGGCGCACGGCGGCGACGGAGACGCAGGTCGTCGGCTTCGTCAGCGAATCGCGCGCGCAGGTCGGGCGGCAGATAGAGGGCGCCTTGGTGCTTGGTACCGTCGACGACCTCGAAGGGCTGATCTCCCAGCACGGTATAGACCAGGTCATCATCGCCATGCCGCAGGCGGGCCGGGAGGAGATGGACCTGATCTGGCGGACCTCCACCCGCGCCTCGGCGACGGTAAAGGTGATGCCGGACCTCGGCGAGTTCCTCTCCGAGGGAACCATCAGGCTGCGCGAGCTCCAGATAGAGGACCTCCTCGGGCGCGAGCCTGTGGACATAGACCTCGACGCCCTCTCCGGCTACATCAACGGCAAGCGGGTGCTCGTCACCGGGGCCGCAGGCTCCATCGGCAGCGAGCTCTCCCGCCAGATCTCTCGCTTGGGTCCGGCCAAGCTGGTCCTGCTCGACCGGGACGAGAGCGGGCTCTACTACCTGAACACTGAGCTGCGCCGGGAGGACTTCTTCGACGCGGAGGTCTTTGTCGGCGACGTGACCCACCCCGAGCGCGTGAGCTTCATCTTCGAGCGCTTCAGGCCGCAGCTCGTCTTCCACGCCGCCGCCTACAAGCACGTCCCGATGATGGAGCTGCAGGCGACCGAGTGCATCACCAACAACGTCTTCGGCACCCTCAACGTGGCCCGGGCCGCAGGCGCCTACGGGGCGAGCAAGTTCGTCAACGTCTCCACGGACAAGGCCGTCCACCCGGTAAACGT
>CADCUW010000484.1 GCA_902805985.1 uncultured Rubrobacteraceae bacterium | reverse complement strand
TCGGGCCATCCTCACGTCACAAGGGAGCGGGCACGAGGAAGGCCCGGCGGGCCCAGGAGGGGGGTGATATGGGCAGCCGGACCCACGGATATTTTACCATCCGGTTGGGTGTCGGGAGCGTCCGGCACGCCCGCCTTCGGGGCGGTCATGACCCCACGGGGGAGGTCAGTGGGCGAGTGCGACCAGGACGCGGCTCTGGCCGGCGAGAAGGGCGCTCAGCTTCAACAGCCAGTCCGATACCCCCGCGCCAGGCCCCGACTCGGCCACGCCCCTCACCTGCCCGCTCAAGGTCCCCAGCAGCGCCCCCATGACGGCCGGGTCCCGCACCCCGCCAGAGAGCTGGAACCTGAGCTCGGAGAGGGTCTCTGCGACGGGCAGGAGGTCCGGGTGGCCGGTCTCCTCCAGGCTGCGCTGCCAGCCGGCGACGACGGGCAGCGCAGCCTGGGCACCAAGCCGCTGAGTGCCCGTCTCGAAGTCTTCCACGGTCCGCAGGAGCGCGGGTCCCACCTCGTCCGGTATCATCGGGGCCGTCAGCCTTGCGCCCGCAGGGGCGGAGCGCCGGCGGGGTCGGACTTCGTCCCAACCGGTACATCCTCGGAGCGGGTCACCGCCGTCGCCTCCTCGCGCACCAGCAGCGCCGCGACCCTCAGCTCCCGGGCCCGGGCCTGCGGCTTGGAGGCCCCGCCGTGGATGCCCAGTTCTCTTGCGTCGCCCTCGAGCCGGTCGGCCGCGGTCCGCAGCCGCTCTTCCGCCCGGATGGCGAACTCTTCGTGCCTCACGTACATCAACTCCCGGTCGCCGCTTGGCGCGGCGGCTACTCGGCGGCCCTCTGGGCGAGCAGCCTCCTGGCCTCTCCGATGATCTCGTCCTGAACCCCGCACAAGAAGTCCGCCAGCTCGTCATCTTGGGCCAGCCTTGCCGCCCTCGCCGCCGGCCCGCATCCTTCCGCGCCGTCCAGCAGAGCGTGCAGCGCCGCCCGCGCGTCGTGGTTCGTTTCGTGCGCCATGGTCTCGATCACCTCGATCGTTGGCTTGCGTTTATCGAAAGTCCGGCGCCCCTCTGTGGGGAACCCCCGTCAGGGGGAAGGGAAAGGAGGAGCGGGCACCGGGGACTATGTTCGTACCGCATCTAGCCCCCACCGTAAACCCGGCCGGGAATAAATGGCCCGAAGGATGCAGGCCGCCCCGGCCATCCCGTCCGCGCCCGCCGTCGGGGGAGTCTGGCGAAGTAGGATACGCAGGTCCGGGATGGACGTGAAGCAGCGCACGCGCGGGTGCCCGGGGGCCTGGTAGTCAAGGGTGGAGGCTTGGTTACCGCTACTTACTAGGAGGCAACATGCACCGGTCCAACCCGGAGAAGAGCGCCGCGGGGCGCGGGCCCGCCCCCAGGACGGACGAGGAGGCCCTGGGCCTGCTGCGGGAAGGGGTCCCGGATCCCATTTCCTTCTGGGCCCCCGCCGTCGAGTACCAGCTGTTGCGCAAAGCTGGCGCGCCCGTCGCGGAGGCCACGGCTAGGTCCGCGGCCGACCTCTTTTCCGGCCAGGGGCGTGGCCCCGACCGGTCGGCCGGGTCCCCACGCCGCCCGTCACCGGTCCGGTAGGTTAGGTTCGATCGGGCGACGCCCCGCAGGAGGCTGGCACGGCGCGTGGGAGAGAGCCCGGACCGCGATCGCGAGTAGGCCCCGGCCGGCCCGCGATCTCGCAGAGAACCTGAGGGAGCAGGCCGAGGGAGACGAGGAGCGATGTTCGACGGAGGGCAAGGGGACCTGGTCCCAAGGCTCCGCCTCCTCGCCCGCGGGCTGTTTCGTCGGCGATGAGGGGCGGGACGGCCCTCGCCCGGAGATCCCGGCCGATCGAGCCCGCCGGTTTGCGGCATACGACACAGACCCACACGGGCCCGAGCACCGGGCCCAACAGGACGGTCCCGGCCACGCCCGCGCGCGGACACCCCGCGCGGACAGGATGGTCGCATTGACGATCCCGTGACCCGCTACGAGGAGGCCGTCGAGGCCCTGATCCGCGACCCCTCTCCAGAGAGGGACCTGGCCGCCTCCCGGGCGCACTACTACCGCGCGTGTTACGTGTGGCTCACGCCGCGGTGGGTCGGATGGTACCGGGAGAGGAGGCTGAAGCGGGCGATGCGTATGGCGGCGTTGAGTCGCTCGAAGGTTCCGTCTGCGTGCCACCTCCCGAACCACCAGTAGACGGTCTGCCAGGGCGGGAAGTCTCGGGGCTAGAGCCTACAGGGACAGCCGCTCTCGAGCACTTGGAAGACCGCATCGAGTATCTCGCGAGCGGCGTGGGTCCTCGGCCATACTCGCTTGTTCGGAGCCGGGACGTGGGGCTCGAGGCACTTCTATTCGGCATCGGATACGTCGGTCGAGTAGCTCCTTTTTGTGCTCACGAGCGTACGTCATCGGCCTACCTCACTCGCTTCTCCAAACGGTTTCTTCCGCGCACTCTGGTTAATGGGCGCTTGGGCGAGGAGGTTTCGGTCAAGATGGGCGCATGCGCTTCGTGGCGTTCTTCGCCGTCTTGCCCATCTGCTCACCGCCCACCGTACCGCAAGAGGACCAAGTGCCTCGCCTGTTCGCGGGCTTGGCCGTGATGAGATGGCGAAGCTCGAGGTTCGCGGTCGGCGATCGCGCCGGTCAGGTCTCTGAGGGGACGACCCCCTGATCTGCCGTCTGGGCGGCGACCGTGCGCAGCGAGTGCAGCACGTCGGACAGAAGCTCCCGTAGGGGTCGGCTCTCGGCTGGCTGCGTCCATCTTCGCACCGCCGTCTGCTGCACGAGCATGCCAGCGCCGGACGTGAGGAGCGCGGTTTCGGGGTCTATACCTCGCGCGCGGAGCGCGGCGGCGATGGCGCCGGTAAGCGCGGCCTGCTTGCTGAGTTCGCGCTCCTGCAGCTCCGGGTTGGCGTCGATGATCTCGTAGCGGCGCGTCACCTCGGCGCGGCGTCCCTCGAACATCGTGTCGTCAGCGGCTTGCAGGGCGCACACGACGACGTCGAGCGGCGGCAACGTGTCGGCGCAGGCGGTGATCTCGCGGACGACCTCTTGCTGAAACTCTGAGCCCAGGCCGAAGAGCACCTCCCGCTTGTCGGCGAAGTGGTTGAAGAACGTTCGCTGGGTGAGCCCCGCCCGCCGGGCGATCTCGGCGACCGTCGTGCGCTCGAATCCTTGTTCGGCAAAGAGCTCGAAGGCGGCGGCTTGCAGTCGGCCCATCCCGTCCGGTTCCCATCTAGGCATAGCCCGGATTATACTGGACACTGACTGCACTAAATGCAGTCAGTGTGGTGCTATACTAATTGCACAAAGTGCAGTCATCGACCAGGTTCGTCGCCACGGCGATGCCACCAAGGAGATTCTAGCCATGCGTGTATACGTCACCGGTGCCGCCGGGCACATCGCCTCCGCGGTCATCCCCGAGCTGCTGCGGTAGCGATCGTTAGGAGTCAGCTTCATTACTCTCTAAGACCCTACGCGTTTAGATTTGCGATTTTTGCAACCGTACTCGATGAGGAGACAGACATGAAGGTTCTAGTCGTGGGAGCCGCCGGCAAGACCGGGCGGGCCGTCGT
>CADCUW010000483.1 GCA_902805985.1 uncultured Rubrobacteraceae bacterium | reverse complement strand
CCGTCCCGCACGAGGGCGCTGGCGACCAGCATGGGGGCGTGCAGGTAGTGAGCCCGCGCTCCCAAGGTGTCGGCCAGCCGGGCTGTGATGGAGACGCCGTCGAGCTCGGCTATGGACCCGCCGATGCTGCCCATCAACTGGACCGCGCGCGTGTCGACCTTCTCCTGCAGGTACCTGCTGCTCACGACGTGGTGGACCGTGCTGCTCCAGCTCACGCCCACGACGCTGCCCTCCGCGATGTTCTCCTGCAAATAACGCGCGCCGAGCGCGCTGAGCCGGTCCACCCTGTCGGCCTCCGAAGAGGCTTCAGTTCCCATCCTCGGGTTCGCCAGGACCAGGCACTCCCGCAGGCCGAGCCGCCCGCCGAGCTCGCCCTGCAGGTCGCCGGCCGCGGTCAACGGGGCGTGGATCCGGATCTCGACCAGCCCCCGAACCCGCGCCTCCTTCAACATCCGCGACACGTTGGACCTCGACATCCCGATGCGCTCGGCGATGTGCTCCTGGGTCAGGTTCTTGATGTAGTAGAGGCGCGCCACCTCGGCGAGCTGCAACAGCCCCTCTTCTGTAAGTTCCGGCCGGCGACGCCCTTCCAAAACGATATCCTCCCCAAGATCGCCCCGGCAATTGTGCCATAACGCGAAACCCCCGGGACACCAAGGTATACTCCCTACCCTGAAGATACAAATGCTACTTTCACAAATGTCAGTAGCCCTCACACTTGACAGGGTTTATAGGTGGGGCTATGGTGCTGCCAAGGAGTCGCGCCGTGCATCGGGCGCGTGGACGGTAGGGGAAAGCCGTGGAAGCTAGGTGGGTACCGGGACAGGGACCGTGCAAGCCCGCCGTCGGCGCGTGTTCTGAGGTCGGGGTGGCGTGCGTATGATCCTGACGCTTACCCCCAACCCGAGCCTGGACCTGACTTACGGGCTGGACGAGCTGGTGCGAGGGGAGGTGCAGAGGGCCGGCTCGATGACCGTAGAGGCCGGCGGGAAGGGCATCAACGTCTCGCGGAACCTCGTCGCCAACGGCATGGCCTCCCGGGCCGTGGCGCCCGTCGGGGGGCCAAGCGGCGAGCAGTTCCTGTCGCTGCTGGAGGAGTCGGGGATGGACCTCGTCTGCGTGCCGGTAGAAGGGGCGGTCCGCATGAACGTCAGCCTCGTCGAGGTCGGGGGGGTGGGGACGAAGGTCAACGCCGCCGGGCCCCGTCTCTCGGACGAGGAGTTGGAGCTGCTGCTCGGCGAGACCGTGGAGGCCGGGCGGGAGGCCGATTGGCTCGCCGTCTGCGGCAGCCTGCCGCCGGGCGCGCCCACCGACCTCTACGCCAGGGCCGTCTCTTTAGGCCGGGAGGCCGGGTGCAGGGTCGCCGTGGACAGCAGCGGCCCGGCGTTCGAGGCGGCGCTCGGGGCCGGGCCCGACCTCATAAAGCCCAACCAGGAGGAGCTCGCCGACCTCGTGGGCCGGAAGCTCGCCACGCTGGAAGACGTACTCACCGCCGCCAAGGAGGTCAGGGCCGGGGGTGTTGGCGCCGTGCTCGTGTCGCTGGGGGCCGACGGGGCCGTCCTGGTCGACGAGAACGGCGCGCTGCACGCCGACACGCCGCCCTTCGTACCCGACAGCACCGTCGGGGCCGGGGACGCGCTGCTCGCCGGTTTCCTGTACGCGGGCGGGGCCGGGGAGGCCGGGCTCGTCGAGGCGGTGGCGTGGGGGGCGGCCGCCGCGCGATTACCCGGGTCTCGCGGCCCGACGCCCGCTGACCTTGAGAGGGAGGCCGTGCGTCTCCACGATGACCTGGATCTCGAAAAAGCATTGAAAGGAGAAGCACCCGGATGAGCGATTTCTCGATAGACGACATCACCAGCGCGAACCTGGTCGCCCTCGACATCGAGGCCGGCGACCAGTGGGCGACCATCGACACCTTGGCCGACCTGCTCGATGGGGACGGACGACTCTCCGACCGGGACGCCTACGTCCAGGCCGTCTACGCGCGGGAGAAGGAGACCGGAGGGACAGCGATGGGCATGGGCATAGCCATTCCGCACGCCAAGAGCTCCGGGGTCCAGACGGCCGGGGTCGCCTTCGGGAGGCCCAAAGCGCCGCTGGCCTACGGCGACGAGGAGGCGGACCTCATCTTCATGATCGCGGCCCCCGAGGGGGAGCACAACTTCCACGTGAAGGTGCTCCAGCAGCTCGCCCGCAGGCTCATGCACGAGAGCTTCCGCCAGGGGCTGCGCGAGGCGACAAGCCCGGAAGAAGTAGTTGACCTCATGCGGGCCCAGATCTCCACTTGAGCGAAGGAGTTGTAGAGGGATGAAGTTCGTAGGAGTAACCGCGTGCCCGACCGGCATCGCCCACAGCGCGATGGCCGCCGAGGCGTTGGAGACCAAGGCCAAAGAGATGGGCCACGACATCGAGATCGAGATCCACGGCGCCTCGGGCGCGGATTTCGTGGACCGGCAGGTCATAAAGGACGCCGACGCGATCATCATCGCTTCCGACGCCACCGTCTCGGAGCGTAACCGCTTCGACGGCAAGCCGACCGTCGAGGTCAGGCTCAGGGAGGCCATGGACAAGCCCGGCGAGGTCATCGAGCGGGCGATGAGGGCCGTCGAGAAGGGCGCCGCCGGGGCCACCGACGACACCGCCGCGCAGGAAGAAGCCGAAGACGAGGCCGTGCCGACGGACATGGGCGGCACCGGGTGGGGGGCCGAGGTCCGGCGCTGGCTCATGACCGGGGTCAGCTACATGATCCCGTTCGTTGTGGCAGGGGGCATACTCATAGCCCTGGCCTTCGCGCTCGGCGGCGCCGTGCAGGTGACCGAGGTGGACGTCTACGAGAACTTCTCCATCCCGGCCATGATCTTCACGATCGGGTCAACCGCGTTCAATATGCTCGTGCCCATACTCGCGGGCTTTATCGCCTTCGCGATGGCCGACCGTCCCGGCATCGCCCCCGGCGTGGTCGGGGGGCTCATAGCTAACGAGATCGGGGCCGGCTTCCTCGGCGGCATCGCCGCCGGCCTTCTCGCGGGCGCCGTCATCATCCTGCTCAAGAGGATCAAACTTCCAGGAGGCTTCGGGCGGCTGATGCCTATTCTGGTCTACCCGCTGGTCGGGTGCCTGGTGGTCGGAGCGCTCATGATCACCGTCGTAGGTCAGCCCATAGCGGCCCTGACCACAGGGCTCGAGAACTGGCTGGGGAGCCTCGAAGGGGCGAACTCGGTCCTGCTCGGCATCATCCTCGGCTCGATGATGGCCTTCGATATGGGCGGGCCGGTGAACAAGGCCGCCTACGCCTTCGCCATAGCCGGCCTCGCGGGCAGCGCCTTCGGGCCGATGGCGGCGGTGATGGCCGCCGGCATGACCCCGCCGCTGGCCCTGGCGCTGGCGACCGCCGTGCGGGGCAGGGTCTTCACCTCCGCCGAGCAGCGGGCCGGGCAGGCCAACTGGGTGATGGGCGCCTCCTTTATCACGGAGGGCGCTATTCCCTTCGCCGCCGCCGACCCGCTCCGGGTGATCCCGCCGATGATGGTCGGATCGGCGATCACGGCCTCGCTCTCGCTGGCGTTCGGCGCCACCCTGCGGGC
>CADCUW010000482.1 GCA_902805985.1 uncultured Rubrobacteraceae bacterium | reverse complement strand
TCTTAGGGCGGTCTCCGCGTCGATGCCCGGGGAGCGGCGGGGAAGGCCGGCGGATTCGAGGAGTTTCTCGTGGAGGTGCGTCAGGTTGGTGCCGAAACGGTCGGCGGAGAGGCCCGCCTCGGCGACCATGCCGGCGGCGACGGCGGAGCCGTGCGGGAGGGCGTAGTCGGCGGCGGCTTCCAGGGCGTGGCCGATGGTGTGGCCGTAGTTGAGGATGGCGCGGCGGCCCCCTTCCAGTTCGTCCTCGGCGACGATCTCGGCCTTGAAGCGGATGGAGTGCAGGATCAGGGCGCGTAAGGCGCCCAGGTCTCCGGCGCGGGCCGCCGGGATGAGGGCCAGGTCCTCGAAGAACCGGCCCCCCGCGAGCAGCCCCATCTTCACGACCTCGGCGAGACCGTTCGAGACCTCGGCCTCCGGCAGCGTCCGGAGCCAGCCGGGGTCGGCCGCGACCAGGCCCGGCCTGACGAAGGCGCCGACGAGGTTCTTGCCTTCGGGAAGGTCGAGGCCCGTCTTGCCGCCGACGGCGCTGTCCACCATCGCGAGCAGCGAGGTCGGGAGCATCACGAGCTCCACCCCGCGCATGTACGTGGCGGCGACGAACCCGCCGAGGTCCCCCACCACGCCGCCCCCCAAAGCGAAGAGCGCGCCGTCGCGCGTGAGGCCCATCCGGGCGAGGCGGCGCACCACGTCGGCGTAGGTCGCCACACCCTTTGAGGCTTCTCCGGCCGGGATCTCCACGGTGCCGATCACGGTCCAACCCGAGCTTTCGAGGGAGCGGCCGAGTTCGGCGGCGTACAGGGGTCCCACGTTGGAGTCGGTCAGGATGGCGCAGGAGCGGGGGTCCAGCGCGTCGGCGATGCTCCGGTAGACGTTCTCGCCCACCGTCACCGGGTAGGGCGGGTTGACTTGCACCTCTACCGTGTCAGCAGCCATCGCTCCACCTCCTCCGCGACCTGTGCAGCGCCCCGGCCGTCGGCCCGTACCTCGACGTCTGAGACCTCGCGGTAGAGCGGCAGCCGTTCGGCGTAGCGTTGGGCGAAGTCTTCTCTGGTATCGCCCTTCAGTGGTCTGTCGGGCCCCCGGGTTCTGGCGTAGAGAACGTCAACGGGTTCCGTGAGGAAGACCGTGGGGGTGTGGCTGAGGGCGGCACGGTTCTCCGGGCGCACGACGGCGCCGCCGCCGCAGGAGATCACGGCCGGGTCGGGGCGGTCGAGGGCGGCGATCAGGGCGTCGCGTTCGAGGTCGCGGAAGCGGTCCTCGCCCCCTTCGGCGAAGATCTCGGGGATAGAGCAGCCGGCCTCGCGTGAGATCTCGTGGTCGAGGTCTACGAAGACCCGACGGGTGCGCCGGGCGAGCAGGCGCCCGACGGTTGTCTTGCCGCTGCCCATGTAGCCGACGATCGCCACGTGGCCGGGCAACGCCTAGCGGGCCGCGACGCCGGCGTCTGCGAGGCGGCGGGCGTAGGCGTCGTGGGCTGCGTGGATGTCGGCCATGTTATCCGCGCCGAACTTCTCCAGGAAGGCCTCGGCGAGCACGACCGCCACCATCGACTCCCCGATAACGGCCGCCGCGGGGACCGCGCAGGAGTCGGCCCGCTCCTTGAAGGCCTTCGTCTCGTCGCCCGTGGAGATATCGACGGTCCGGAGTTGCTTGGAGATCGTGGAGATCGGCTTCATGGCCGCCGAGACGAGGACGGGCTCCCCGTTGGTCATGCCACCCTCGATGCCGCCCAGACGGTTGCTCGCGCGCTCCAGGTGGCCGTTGCCGGAGAGTATCTCGTCCTGAACCTCGCTCGAGCGGTGGGCGGCGACCCCGAATCCCATCCCGACCTCGACGCCCTTGATGGCGTTTATGCTCATCACGGCTGCTGCGAGGCGGGCGTCGATCTTGTCCCGCCAGTCCACGTAGGAGCCGAGCCCCGGCGGGCAGCCACGGGCGACGACCACGAACTCGCCGCCAAGCGCGTCGCGGGCGTAGCGGGCCGCGTCGATCTCGGCCTTCATCGCCTCTGTGACCTCGGGGTCGGGGCAGCGCACGTCGGACTCGTCCGCCCTCTCGGCGTCCTCGGCGGCCTTCTCCTTCGGGTATGCGACGGCGCCTATGCGGTAGACGGCGCTGTGGATCTCGACGCCGAACTCGGCGAGGAGCTTCCTGGCGATGCCGCCGGCCGCGACCCTGGCGGTTGTCTCCCTGGCGCTGGAGCGCTCCAGCACGTTGCGCAAATCGTCAAAGGCGTACTTCTGCATCCCGGCGAGGTCCGCGTGGCCCGGCCTCGGCAGGGTTATGGGGTCGGGCGGGTCCTCGACGGGCGCGGGAGACATGCGCTGCTCCCAGTTGGCGTAGTCCTTGTTCCTGACGAGCATCGCCACGGGCGAACCTAAAGTGTAGCCGTGACGCACGCCGCCCAAGAACTCCGCCTGGTCCCGCTCTATCTTCTGGCGCCCGCCGCGGCCGTAGCCCTGCTGCCGGCGCGCCAGGTCCCGGTTTACGTCTTCGGCGAGCAGGCCCAGCCCCGCCGGGACCCCATGCACCAGCGCGACCTCAGCCGGGCCGTGCGACTCACCCGCGGTCGAAAAACCGAATCTCAATCGTGCCTCCGAACTCGAAATCGTGCCCTACGCGTCTCCGCTAATATAAACCACGCGGCCGGCTCTATCCGATCCCGTACAGGGTCCAGTACGGGGCCAGCCGGACGCCTACCGGGGGGAGAGCGTACCCCCGCTGTCGAAGAGGTCATCCGAACCGCCCCCTCCACCGGATCCGCCACCACCGGATCCGCCACCACCGGACCCGCCCCCGCTGGAGCCTGCGCCACCTCCGCCCTGCCGGCCGTCCTCCACGCCGTCACCATCTGAGTCATCTTCCCCGTCTTGGATGCCGTCCGCGTCGGTGTCGGGGTTACGCGGGTCCTGGCCGAGGCTCGTCTCCTGGCGGTTGGTGAGACCGTCGCCGTCGGAGTCGTTTCTGGAGCGGTCGCCCCCGCCAGCGCCGCTCCCCTGGCCTCCGCCGTCGTCCGTGGGCGTCGTGTCCTCGGGGGGGACGGAGGCCGACGTGGTGTTCTCGGGGGGCGCGGAGCCGGAGGTGCCGTCGGTGGAGGTGCCGTCGGTGGAGGTGCCGTCGGACGTAGACTCGGAGGCCGGGGCGAGGAGCTGGCGGAACGGGTCCTTGTTACGGTAGGCAGCGTAGGAGTCGGCGTCGCGGTCTTCCACCTCGGGGGCGTCGGCCCCTGCGGCCGGGTCCCTGGACTGGATCAGTTCCGCCTCCCCGGAGTTGGACCCTTCCTCCTCCGGGCCGGACATAAAGGCTCCGGCCAGGACCCAGGCGAACAGGAGGAGGGCGAGCAGGGCCAGGACCGGCGGCAGGACCTTGTTGTCCCGCACGAGGGCGTCGAAGAGCCGGGCCGGGAGGCTTCCCACGCTACTCGGCCGCCGGGGTCGCGGTGGTGGTCTCGGGGGGGACCGGCGCGACGGGCGCGATCCCCTCGGGGACGTCCGTGGGCTGGTAGTAGACCTCGGCCTCTATCTCAACCGTAAGGTTCTGTTCCACGTCGGGCGCCGCGGTCGTGCCCTCCTCCGCGACCTCGTAGGTCACGTTGTTTACGG
>CADCUW010000481.1 GCA_902805985.1 uncultured Rubrobacteraceae bacterium | reverse complement strand
GAACGTCGCCCACTCCTCGGGCGGGAACGCGAACAAGCAACGGTCCACCCCCTTGGTGACGACGATCCCACCCTCGAAGTACGGGCGGAGGCGAGACGGAAGGGTCAGACGCCCCTTCTCATCCAGCGTGTGCTCGTACTCGCCTAAAAGGGCCAGGGTCTAGCCTCCCACTACGCTCCACTTTGACCCACAACTGGCGAAATTCTTGCATATGGGGCAGAAATAAGCAACGTAGGCACCGCCGAAGGGCCGGAATGTAGCCCCAGAGACCCCGTATGGACCTTTGACCCCATCCCCCAAGGGGTATGGACTCCCTATTGAAGCGTCCGAATATGGTCCTTAGCGTGATGAGGTGCGTCCGATGGTGCAGGCACCAGAGGGGTGACATGTGGGCACGGGAGGACGGCGGCACTCTACATGTTGGGGCTTTGGAAAACGGTGGTTGGGGGTGAGGGTAATTTCAGTAGGGCCGAGTAGATCGGGGGTCTTGGTGGGCCCACCAGGACTCGAACCTGGGACCGTCCGATTATGAGTCGGATGCTCTAACCAACTGAGCTATGGGCCCGTCGCGGTGCGCCCCGAAGGACACCGTCCGGCTCCCCCGGCTGGACTCGAACCAGCAACCCTTCGATTAACAGTCGAATGCTCTGCCAATTGAGCTACAGGGGAAAGGTTGCAGCGAACGGGATTATACGGTGTGGCGGTGGCGGCTTCAAGGCGTCGAGGAGACGGCGCGGAGGGCTCTTTCGAGGGATCTTATCTCTCTGCCGAGCGTCTCTTTCTCGTCGTAATCGTCAACCTCTCGCTGGCTACGGCGGCGGCTGAGGATGACGAGGCGCAACCAGAGCTCACGGATGGAACTCTTGGACGGGTAGAGGTCGTCCCGACGTATCCTCGTCGCTTCCGCGTCGATGACCATGAGGAGGTCCATCAGGGGACGGGCCCGATCGTCCGAGAATACGGCGCTCATGTTCGCCCCGGCGTACTCTTTGAGCACGGCGAAGACCCGAGCCTGGTCCTCGTCGCCGAAATCTTCGGGCAACAACATCAGGGGCTCGGAGAGGCCGGGTACGCGAACCCCCTGTCGCAGAGGTTCCGCAGAGTATTCTGGGCGGGCGAGGATCGCCGCCAGCGTCTCGCGACCGGCCTCTTGCAGTGGGTTGCCATAGTTAGGTGAGCGATTCGAGCTCCTGGCGGAGGGCCTCTGCGCGCGGGCCGGCGCCTCGACGGGCGGTCGGTTCCGCCTCGCCTGCAGCACGTCCTGGCTCACGCCCAGGGTCTCGGCGGCAAGACGGACGGCCTCTCCGTAAAAGACAGGGTCGTCGATCCGCTTGATGAGGTTCCTGATCTCCGGCAATGTCCGGGACCTCTCTGTGGCGTCGGCGCCCCGCGCCCACTCCGCCTTGCGGCGGATGATGTACTCGAGGAGGGGCATCGCCTGCGACGTCAGCACAGACCTAAACTCCTCCGCGGTGTGCTCCAGCAGCCAGTCCGCCGGGTCCGCCGAGAGGCGCAATACGCGCAGGTCGAGCTTCAACCTCGTCGCCTCGATCGCCGCGTCGGCATCATCCGTGTTGTTCGTTCGCTCCAATTCCTGGACGGTTGCGTCCGCCCGCTCCAGCGCCCGCTCCCCCGCGGCATCGGGGTCGAAGAGCATGTAGATCTTGTCCACGTAACCGCTCAGGATCTTGAGGTGGCTCGGCGTGGTAGCGGTCCCGAGGGTCGCAACGGCGTTCTTTATGCCCGACTGGTAGAGCATCAATACGTCCGTGTAGCCCTCGACTATGAGGGCCGCCCGCTCCCTGCTTACCGCCTGCGCGACCTGCGGGAAACCGTAGAGTAGGTCGCGCTTGTTGAAGATCTCCGTCTCCGGAGAGTTGAGGTACTTCGGCTGGGCGTCGCCCATGGCCCGCGCGCCAAAGCCGACGATCCTGCCCCGCCGGTCGGAGATGGGGAAGGTGATCCTACCCCCAAACCTCTCCCCTCCCCGTGATGACAACAACCCCGCAGCTTCCAGACTCGATCTCTCGATGCCAAGCTTCTTCACCGCCTGAAAGAACCCGGACCCCCCGCGCAAGGCATACCCCAAACGAAATTCTTCTATAGTAGAACGCTCCAGTCCGCGGCTTTCGAGGTACTCGCGGGCCTCTCGTGCTTCGGGGCTCGAGGACTTCAAGAGGTACTTGTGGTAGTAGATGGCGGCGGCGGCGAGGGCCTTGTAGATCCCACGTCGCCGGCCGGCGCGTTTCTTCGCGGCTTCGGCGTCTCCCCCACCCTCGAACTCCAGCTCGACGCCGGATCGTTCGGCGAGGTAGGAGACGGCCTCGGCGAAGTCCAGCGACTTGAGGTCCATCAAGAGCTTGATGGCGTCACCGCCGCGCTGGCAGTTGTGAGTAACGCCCATCTTGGTCAGAAACGAATGTGAGCCGGTAGTGGTAATGTCCACGACCGTTGTGGGCTCGCCGTGAGACTCTCCGACCCGCTGGACCACCGAGAGAAAGTAATCAACTCCGTCTATGTTGGCGAAGAAACCTTTAAGAGACTCCTTGCTCAAAACGTGTACGGAGTAACATTTTCTATGCTGCACGCCGTTGTTGCCCGTCCGGGCAGCCAGGCTAGAGGAAGAGCATACACGTCCAGCTTGAATACAGAGTGCGAAGATGCCGTAAGCCAACTCTTCCGAGACCGATGCGGCCGACGTGATCCCACCCGCGAAGCGGCCGTCGCCCTCAAGATACCCGTCAATTAGGGCGGTCTGGCACTCGCGCGACCAGTGGAGCGCCTCGAACGGTACTCGTTTGTGCTCACAGCCGCTTCCGAACCAGTGCCCGAAGAGCCTGGAGAGGTCCGTACTGGAGCAAGCCACCTCGCATAGGTTTCGCTCCGGGCGAGAAAACGTGCTTGCCTGCCTGCCGAACTCCTCTTTGAGCATGCGGACCACAGTGTCGGCCAGGGTTCCCTCTTCGTGAGCGCCGAAGCTCCACTTGACACCGCCCCGGTAGAGGGAACCCTCGGCCAGCCAGACGCCGTATAGCCAGGCCGTCCTGGGGTTGACGGGCAAATCGGTGATCCGGGGAGTGCGAGGACCCTTCGTATAGGGCTTTATTACGCGCTCCCCGGGCAGCGCTGAGTCGCCACGCTCAGCGTCCGGGATCACGGGGTACAGCCAGAAGTCGCCCTCCCGGATATCTGAGGCGGGTCCGATGGTGATTCGGACATCTGAGTCCCTCCGTCGAAGCTTTTGAGAGAACCGCATCTCCTTTGCACCGGAACTTCTGAGATGGACGCCGGAGAGAGCGCGTAGCGCTTCCTCGCGCGAGACGTAGAGGCATGTGTGGTCCGGCGTAAGCTCGATACCCTCCTTCGCAGCTCCGGTGCGGATTTTCACGGTCGGCCCCGACTTGAACCATTTGTCGGTTATGGTTTCACGGCGTCCGTCGAGCCCGATCACCTCGTCGCCCGGCTCGGCCGCGGCAATGGGTATGAGACCCCTCGAAGTCCAGATGCGCTCGTTGGCCTCCAGGCAGCCGAAACAGTAATAGAAGCCCCTGTCCGGGGAGACGCTGAAGGAGGGGGTCTTCTCCTGGTGGTCCGGGTATGGGCAGAGGCCGGAGAAGCGGGTGC
>CADCUW010000480.1 GCA_902805985.1 uncultured Rubrobacteraceae bacterium | reverse complement strand
ACCGCTTCGGCCTCACCTTCGACGCGGCGATACACACAGGCACCGTGGCGGCGGTGATCTCCTTTTTCTGGCGGGACCTGTTGCGGATGGCCGGAGCGTTTCTTCGCTCCCTTCGCGGTCCCAACTTCGAGGAGCGAGATCAGCGGATGGCGTACCTGATCCTGGTCGCCACGATACCGGCGGGCGTCGTAGGCCTCCTGTTCCAGGGCTTCTTCGAGAGCGAGGTCCGCTCGCCCTGGCTGGTCGCGTTCAACCTCGTGCTGGTAGGGGTTCTGTTCATCGTGGGGGAGGTCGTGGGAAGGCAAACGCGCACCTCCGACAAGCTGGGCTTCAAGGAGGCGGTCGGTATCGGTCTCGCCCAGACGGTGGCCCTCTTCCCCGGTGTCTCGCGCTCGGGGGCGACGATCACGCTCGGCCTGTTCCTCGGCCTGCGGCGGGACGAAGCCGCCCGGTTCTCGTTCCTGATGAGCGTGCCGATAACCGCCGCCGCAGCGCTCCTTAGCCTGGCGGACGCGTTCGGGTCCGGGATCAACTTCGGCGACGCGCTGCTCTTCGTCGTCGGCAGCGTCACGTCGGGGGTGGTCGGGTACCTGGCGATAAGGTTCTTGCTCAACTACCTGACCGGGCACTCCCTGCGCGTCTTCGCGTACTACCGCTTCGCGCTCGCCTTCGTGGTCGTGATCCTGCTGCTCCTGGGCGTCGGAGGATTTTGACAACGGCCGAGCCCTCCTGTACTTTGTAGCCATCATGCTACTTTCTCCCACGACGCGTCGATTTATCCGGGAGGGGCGCGTCCGCTCCTGAAGCGCGAGGCCGCCTCTCCCAACGACCTGATCCGGATCAAAGCTTCACACTACGAAAGGTCGCGAACGCCGTGAACCCATCAGAGCCTTTAGGCAAGAACGTAGAAATCCAAGTCGAAACGGACGGGACCGCCTCGAACGGGGCCGCGCCCGGCATGGACGAACTGCGGGCCGGAATAGATGAGGTGGACGCCGAGATCGTGCGCCTGCTCGACCGGCGGGCGGCGCTGGCGCGCGGTATCGGCGAGTTCAAGCAGCGCGAGGGCCTCGCGGTCTACGCGCCGGCCAGAGAGCGACGGGTCCTCGACCGGGTGGTCTCTTTGGGCGATGGTGGCTTCCCCAAGCGGGGGCTGGAGGCCGTGTTCCGCGAGATCATCTCGACGTCCGTCTCCCTGGAGACGCGCCTGAAGGTCGCGTACCTCGGCCCTGAGGCGACATTCACCCACGAGGCGGCGCTGCGCTCGTTCGGCACGAGCATCGAGCTCCAGCCCCAGACGACGGTCGCCGAGGTCTTCGCCCGCGTGGAGAGGGGGGAGGCCGAGCATGGCGTCGTCCCGGTCGAGAACTCGATGGAGGGCGCCGTCACCCACACCCTCGACGAGCTCATGAACAGCCCGCTGAAGGTCTGCGGCGAGGTCTACCTGCCCGTCTCCCAGAACCTGATCTCGGCCGAGCGCTCGCCCGAGGGTGTAGAGCTCGTGTGCTCGCACCCGATGGCCCTGGCCCAGGCGGCGTCGTGGCTCAGGCGGGAGCTCCCGGGCGCCAGGCTCGAGGAGGTCGAGTCCACGGCGGAGGCGGCGCGACGGGCTGCGGCGGAGCCGGGGGTCGCCGCGGTTGGCAGCGCGCTCGCCGCCGAGGCGCACGGGCTGAAGGTGCTGGCGCGCAACATCCAGGAGGCGAGGACCAACACGACGCGCTTTATCGTGCTCGGCCGGACGTGGGCCGCCCGGACGGGGAGGGACAAGACGAGCGTGGTGTTCTCGGTAAAGGATAGGCCGGGGGTGCTCAAGGACGCGCTCTCGGCCTTTGCGGGGGAGGGCATCAACCTGACCCGCATCGAGAGCCGGCCGAGCCGCAAGCGCGCCTGGACCTACGTGTTCTTCGCGGACTTCAGGGGCCATCCCGACGAGGAGCGGGTCTGGCGGGCGCTCGACGGGCTCGAGGAGCACTGCCCTTACGTCAGCCTGATCGGGGCCTACCCGGAGGTCTCGCCGGAAGGCGCGTGAAGGCGCCGGGATGGACTTCAAGTCGGCGGCCAGGGAGGTGCTCCGCGAGGTCGGCCACCCCCTTCACTACGGGGACATAACGGAGCTTGCGCTCGAGTCCGGCTACCTCGCGAGCGCGGGCCGCACGCCGCAGAACACGATGCGGGCCAGGCTCTCGGTGGACGTCCGGGACAACCCCCAATCGCCCTTCGTGCAGACGGCGCCCGGGATCTATGGGTTGAAAGAGATGAATTGAGGGCCACCGAGATGCTTGCTATATTGGCGGAGAACCTTTTTAGAGTCGAGGAGATGCCATGGTCGAAGTAGCGGATAGGGCGGCAGAGGCCGCCTGGAAGATAGGGAACCTCAAAGACTTCGACCGGCGGCTGGAGCGCGCCGCCCGCAGGGTCGACGAGCGCTCGGGTGAGGGCGGCCTGGCGGCCATGGTGGTCTACGAGGCGGCCCTCATGAAGAGCGGGCGCCCGCGCGAGGAGGTGCGGGAGATGGTGCGCTCCTTTCGCGAGGCCTTCGAGGACGAGGAGGAGCCCCTGACCATCGCCCACACCAGCGGCATCATGAGGGTCGAGGGCGACGACTGGTTCTTCGGCGACGATTCCCTACGGGTCCTCACCGGCAAGCTGCTCGGACAGTTCCAGCACAGGGTCGCCCAGTACAACTACGTGGACGAGGGGGAGGTGCTCCGCCGGTGGGCCGACGGCTACGACACCCGCCTCTTCGTCCGGCGCCGCATCTTCGAGACGGAGCCCGTGATCGGCGTGGTAGGCGGCCTGGACCTGCCGCTCCTCCAGCACCTGCGCGTGGCCGCCGGCGGTGACACCATGATCCCGACCGCCGAAGTGTCCCGCGCGCTCGAGTCTCTGGGCTACGCCCCCGCCGCCGACGAGTACGAGACGCTCGGCCACGCGGAAGAAGTGGCCCTGCGGCTGGACCTCCCGGCCCCCATAGTGGGGGAGATGCTGGAGGAGCTTGGCCGCGAGGGCTTTGCGGACTACCCGGAGCCGCCGCGGGAGGAGGCGACCCGGCAAGAAGAGCCCGCCGACGCGAACGTGGCCTCCGAAGGCGGGGCCGTCTCCGGGGGCGCGGCGGCAGAGCCCTCGGAGGCGAAACCGTCCCCGGCGGAGAGGGAGGAGCGGGCGCGGACCCGCGAGGAGCCGGCCGCCGGCGAGGAGCCGACCAGGGTGCAGGACCCGCAGGCCAAGGACGCCCCGGGGGTGCCGGAGGAGGACGGCGATGCCGGGACTACCGCGTCGCCCGAGTCCGGGCGAGAGGACCAGCCCGGCACCTCCGGGCGGGGGGATTCATAGAGGGATGGCGAGATGGTAGAATGCCGGGCGGCATAAGGTGAAACACCCATTATCGCCCGAAGCGACACCCTTAGAAACCAGTGGCAGGGCAAGAAGGAGCAGGCAGTAGCATGGCAGACTCCAGAAAGCGCATAGCGTTGAAGCCGCACATGGACCGCATCCGGGAGTGGGTGGAGGCGGGCAAGGCGGACGACTGGATCGCCGACGCCCTTGGTACCAGCGCCTCCTCGGTGCAGTCCTTCCGCTCGCGCAACGACATCTACCGCCGCGAGCGCGGCCCCAGAGAGCCCGAGGT
>CADCUW010000479.1 GCA_902805985.1 uncultured Rubrobacteraceae bacterium | reverse complement strand
GGGCCTTTATGTATCCCGGCACGTCCTGCGCGACGCCCAGGTTCTTGTAAGGCACCCAACCCGGGAACACCACGTCCACCAGCATCAGCGTCCGCTGGGCGGGCGCGTGGATGAAGATGTTGCCGACCTGGTGGTTGTTGCCCCGGTAAGAGAGCTCCAAGGTCTGGCCGCCGACCTCGAGCGTGTGGGCATCGCCGAAGGTCACGTCGGGCACCGGGCGGCGGGGGTCCTCGCGTTCGCGGAGGATCTTCGTGGTCTCTTCCTGGGCGACGTACGTGGCGCCCTCGGGGAAGAGGTTCGCGGCCCCGATGTGGTCGGCGTGGGAATGGCTGTAGACCACGTGCGTCACCGGCTTGTCGGTCACCTCCTCTATGGCCCTAGGGTAGTTCTCGCCCAGGGTCAGCGGCGCGTCGACGGCGACCACGCCTTCGTCGTGGACGAGGAACATGGTGTTGAAGAAGCCATCAGAGACCGAGTAGAGGCCGCCCCGGACCTCCTCGACCACGTAGCCTTTGTCGTTCGCTTCGGTCATGCCGGTTCCTTTCTGTCGAAACTGCGCTAAGGCCCGCCCCGGGTAAGAGTTACCGCTCGAGCGTGACGGGAGCGTGGCAGCGGGCGTGCCGCGTCCTCCACCGATGGCGTTCGCGATCAGCCGATCCGGTCGGCGCGGGCGGAGATCTCCAGCTGGACGCGGCGGGCGGCCACGCCCTTGAACCTCGTCATGCCGAGGGCGTAGCGGTCGACGGTGGCCGCCGCGCGCACGTAGAGACCCCCGGCCGTTTCGCGGAGCTCCACCACGCACAGGTCCACCGGGGCCGCGGCGCCGCGGGCGGTGACCTCCCCCCGCACTATCCAAGACTCGCCCTCTCGGCCAACGCCCGTCGAACGGAAGGCGATATTCGGGTGCGCCTCGGAGTCCAGGAAAGCGGGGGACCGCACCGCTTTGTCCCGTCCCGCGTTACCCGTGTCGACGCTGCCCGCGTCCACCGTCACGTCCACCTCGGCCTTGGTCTCGCCCGCACCGGTCTGTTCGTCGACGGTGACCCGCCCGCCGCTCACGTCGAAGGAGCCGCCCACCCGGCCCAGGCCGAACAGGTGCCGGGTGCTCAAGGCGATCGTCGAGGCCCTCGAGTCGATCTCGTAGCTCCCCGGCCCCGGGAGGCGGGCCGATGCAGTCCGCGCCGATACTGTCATCCGGTGTCCTTTCGCGTATTTGTTTACTTGCTCACGCAAGTTTATAGTAGTTGCTTGCGTTGTCAAGTAGTGTGGTGGTAAGCTGTTGGGGTGGCGAATACAGAGAAACCCGGCGTGGAGGGGTTCAGCCAGGAGGAGTGGGTCCTGTGGCGCTCGCTGGGCCGGCTGATCCACGTGCTGCCGCGGGTGGTGGACGAGGACCTGATGCGCGCAAGCGGGCTGTCGGGGACCGAGTACGCCGTGCTGGCCAACCTCCGCTTCGCGCCGGGGCACGGGCTGCGCATGGCCGAGTTGGCGGCGGCGACGTCGCTTTCGGCCAGCCGCATCACGCGGGTCGTGGACGGGCTGAGGTCCCGCGGTCTCGTGCGCAAGGATCGCCACGCCGCCGACGCGCGGGGCGCCGTCGCCGCGCTGACCGGGGAAGGGCTCGACCGCCTGCGCGCCGCCGACCCCCACCACGCCGCCAGCGCGCGCGGGCGGGTGCTCGACCACGTGCCGCCCGACTCGGTCGCCGAGCTCGGGGAGGTTCTGCGGCGTGTGGCCGCCGCCAACGCGCCCGCCCCCCGGCAACCGCGCGACGACGGCACGAGGCCGGGGTAACCCCGTCCCGGCGGGGAGGATTTCGAGTACCCCGCCACAAACCTCGCCACGGAAGCGTCGCACGTTTCCGTAGCCGCGGTGGTGGGAAGCGCGGCGATCGTTCGGGGGCGCGCCGTCGGGCGCCGCCAGGGCACGCCCCGTCGCGGCCCTTGCCACGCCCCCGCCACGCCCCGGTGGTAGCCTCGGTCGGCCGGTCGATTCCGAGGCGAGGGAGGGCAGGATGACCACCATCTCGACCGAACGGGGCGTGGCGACGCTGATAAACGTCTTCACCGCCGCGCCCGAAAACCAGCAGCGCGTCGTCGACGCGCTCGCCGAGGCGGCGGCCATGAAGACCGTCCACGGCTACGTCTCGTCCAACGTCCACAAGAGCCTGGACGGCACCAGGGTCGCCAACTACGTGCAGTGGGAGAGCGCGGGTGACTTCGAGGCGATGCTCGAGAACCCCGGGGCGGCGGCCCCGCACATGCGGGAGGCCGCCCGGATCGCCGAGAGGTACGAGCCGGTTCTCTACGAGGTCTCGTTCGTGGACGAGGTCGCGGGCTAGGCCGGGCCGAAGGGCACCGCCACGGGCCGGAAGGGGCCGGGCGGGCGCAAAGGAGGATCAGGCAAACATTGGACGGCGAGGAGCTTCGCCGCGGGTTCGAGCAAAGATAGTCGGATCGAGGGTTCTTACCTTCATCCGGCCACGTTACAGAAACGTGTGACGCTTCCATGGCGAGGTCTGACGGGTACACTCTGGTCGCCCCCAAGGAGCACCGCGAGCAGGTCACCGGAGACTTCACGATGGAGGAGTACCTGGGACTGCAGCGGCTCGTCTACCGGGTCGCGGAGGCGGTGCGGGAGGAGGTCGGGGCGGAGCGTATGTACCTCTACACCTTCGGCTCCAACCAGGGCGGCGCGCACGTCCACTGGCACGTGGTCCCGCTGCCCCCCGGCGTGCCGTACGAGGACCAGCAGGGGGCGTGGGCGAGCTGGGGCAAGGGCGTGCTAAAGATCCCACAGGACGAAATGGCTTCGCTCGCCGGGCGCATAGCAAGGAGGGTCGAAAGGATCCACCCGGCTTAGCGGGCAAAGGAGCAACTTCCTAGAAGCCCCTTTGTCAGTAGTACGGAGAATAGTCCCGAGCGGTGGGCCTCTCCACGGTGTGTTGCCGAACCGTTGCCGAAACAGGTGGCAACCGTTACCTGCTTGCCGCAGTCCTGCAACCCGCCACCCCCATAGTGCCTCCCATGCCAACCGGGGCGGCCGGGGGCGGAGACGAGAAGGGGCACGACATGAGGCGGACGATGACGGTTCTGGCGGTGGCAGCCCTGATGACGGCCCTCTCGGCGGGGGTGGCTGTGGCGCTGGAGAAGAACGGCGGCCCCGAGGGCGATACGATGATGGGTACGAACAGGGCCGACCACCTGGACGGCAAGGGCGGCGACGACTCCATAGAGGGCCTCGGCGGCGGAGACCGCCTGCTCATAGGCGGCCCCGGCGACGACACCGTGAGCGGCGGGGCGGGCGAGGACGTTCTCGTCGGCTACGGCTTTACGGGGCCTTCGGGCACGGACAACGGGGACACGGGTGCCGACACCCTCTCCGGAGACGACGGCCCCGACTACCTGCAGGGCGGCCTTGGCCCGGACACCCTCTCGGGCGGCGAAGGCGGGGACTTCATCAGCGACGGCCTGGGCGACCACGGCTCGCCCGAGAACTCGGTTGACACCATCGACGGCGGACGGGGCGACGACAGGATCTTCTCGATGACCTACAAGCCCGCCCAGGACGTCGTCGTGTGCGGCCCGGGCTTCGACCGGGTGCACGCCGACCGGGGCGACTCCGTGGCGGG
>CADCUW010000478.1 GCA_902805985.1 uncultured Rubrobacteraceae bacterium | reverse complement strand
ACAGCCCGGGCGACACCGTCTTCGCGCTCTCCCCGGCGGCCCCGAGGCACTCGCGCCTCGGCGTCATCGCGCTGGTCTGTCTAGCGCTCACGGCTGCGCTCTCGCTGGGCCGGCGGCGGCTCGGCCTGGGCCGCCCGGAATGGCGCGCGCTCCACCTCGCGCTGGCCGTGGCCGTCCTGGGGACCGCGTTCGCCCACGCCGTCATGGTCCAGGGCGCGCTCGACGGCCCGGCCGGGACGCTGCTCCTCTACGGTGGCATGGTTATCGCCGGCGCCTCGATCTTGTACGTAGGGCTTCTGCGTCTCCTGCGGCTGCGCGACCGGAGGCCGGCGCGGCGGGAAGAGCGGGAGGCCGGGGACCCCGCGCCGTGAGGGCCAGGATGGGGGTGGCCACCCGGCGTACCCGGCGCCTGGGCGGCGTGGACGCCGCCCGCGCGGTCGCGGTGCTCGGGATGGTCATGGTCCACTTCGGGCCCACCCCGGCCCCCGACACCGCGCTCGGCGATCTCTACGGGGTGGCCCACGGGCGCGCCTCCGTCCTTTTCGCGTTCCTGGCCGGGGTGGGGGTGGCGCTGTTGGCCGCCGGGGGACCGGGCGGGGGCGCCCGGCGGCCGGCAGGCGTCCGCGGACGCCTGCTCCTGCGGGCGGTGCTGCTGTTGCCGCTCGGGCTGTGGCTGCAAGGGCTCGACCACGGGGTGCTGGTGATCCTCCAGTTCTACGCCCTCTACTTCGTGTTCGCGGCGCTCGTCTTTACACTGCCGGATCTCTGGCTGCTGGTGGGTGCTGGGTCCTCGCTCCTGGGTGGCGCGCTGGTCTATCTCGTAGCAGGGGCGGTCGCGCCGGAATGGTTCGCCGCCTACCCGGCCGCGATCGAGGACCCGGCCGGAAGGATCGCGCGGGACCTGCTGCTCTCCGGCGCATATCCCCTGGCGACGTGGGCGGCGCCGCTCCTCGCGGGGTTGTGGGTGGGACGGCGGGATCTCTCGTCGCCGGCGACGCTGTGGTGGCTGCTCGGGGCCGGGCTCGCGGTCGCCGGGGTGGCGGCCTTCGCCGCCGGGCCGGACGGGACGCCGGGTCTCGCCGGGCTACTGTCGGCCGAGCCGCACGAACAGATGCCGCTGTGGATGCTCGGCTCTATCGGATCCGGGTGCGCGGTGCTCGGGGGAGCGCTGCTGCTCGTCGGGCGGCTCCCGGGGCTGACGTGGCCGCTGGTCGCCACCGGCCAGATGGCGCTCACCGTCTACGTGGGCCACCTCCTGCTGCTCGCCGCGAACGAGGAGCTGGTACGCCGCGAGTCCGTACCCGAAGCCTTCCTGACCGTCGGGATCTTCTTCTCTATCGCCGTCTGCGCCTGTGGTGTCTGGCGCGCGGCGCTCCCCCGCGGTCCGCTCGAGTACGCCCTCGCGGCGCCCTGGTGGGTGGTCGGGCGCGTCCTGGAAGATCTGGGCCAGGGCCGCAAGGTACGGCGCGGGCCCGCCGCGCGCGAAGGGAGAGGTGAGCCCGGAACGTGAGCCCCGTAGACTACGCTGTAGCCGCGTTCGTGCTCGTGCTGGCCTTCTTCGGGTGGCGTGCCGGGTTCCTCTCGGCGGCGTTCTCCCTGGCCGGCGGGCTCGTCGGCGTCTACCTGGGAGCGAACGCGGCCCCGGCGCTCGTCTCGGCGCGGCCCGAGCTCGGGGCTTACGAGCTGCCCATACTCATCAGCGCGGCCCTCTTCTGCGGCGTGATCGGACGTTCCCTGTTCGGGGCCGTGGGCCGTCGTCTCGGGTCCGGTCTGGGGTTGCTGCCCGCCGTCGGGAAGGTACTCAGAACACTGGACGGGCTCGGGGGCGCGGCCCTCGGCGCCGCCGCCGGGCTCGCCCTCGTCTGGATTTTGGGACTCGCCGCCCTGCAGGCGCCGCTGCCGGCGGCCAGGCAGGCCGCGGAAGGCTCCGGAGCCTTCCGGACGCTAGACGACCTGGTACCGCCGGGCGTCGTCGGCGAGACGTTCTTCGGCAAGTCCCCGCCGGCAGGTCTAGAGAACCGGTGGCCCGGGACGGACGACCCCGCTTCCCCCTCTGCCGGTTACCGGCGGGGCGTCCGGGCCGCGGCGCCGGGGGTCGTGCGTGTCTTCGCGACCGGCGGGCCGGCCTTCGGCTCCGCCGGATCGGGGTGGACCGCGGCCCCGGGGCTCGTCGTCACCAACGCCCACGTGGTGGAAGGAGCCCAGAGCGTGGGCGTTGGTGCCCGGGGTTCGCGGGAGCAGTTGCCCGCCGAGATCCTCGTCTACGACGAGAGGAACGACGTGGCGGTGCTCGGGGTCGAGGGCCTCGGGGGCCCGGTCCTGCCAACGGGCCGGGCCTCTCCCGGTCGGCCGGTGGCGATCTTAGGCTACCCCGGTGCGGGACCCTTCGACGCCTCGCCCGGTCGCCTGGGAAGGACGGGCCCGCTGCTCGCGGCCGACGCCTCGGGTGGCCTGCCCGTGAGGAGGACCGTAACCAGCGTGGGCGGCGAGGCGCGTCCCGGAAACTCCGGAGGTCCGGTGGTCAACGGCCGTGGCGAGGTGGTCGCCACGGTCTTCGGCTCCGGGGTCGGCCCCGGAGAGGCGGCCTACGCCGTGCCTTCCTCCATCGTCGAGGAGCGCGTGCGCCTGGCGGAACGCCGCGCCGGTGGGCCGTAACCGTGCCTGCGAATCTTCGCAGGTTTCTCGGAGGCCGCCCTAAGAGAGTGAGGCCATACTCGTCCCCATGACGAACGCGGCGGAAGTCTCGAACGGACTAGAACAAACCGGAAGGAGCGAGCAATGCACAACCAGTCAGCGGTGGCGGGGACCACGGAGGTCCCGGACCTTATCCCCGGTTACTTCGCGCGCATAGACAAGGGCAAACTGCTCACGCCGGCCGAGGAGACCGACCTCTCCCGAAGGGCCAGGGCCGGTCAGGGGCCGGCCCGGAGGCGGTTGGTCGAGAAGAACCTGAGGCTCGTGATCTCGGTGGCCAAGAAGTACCGCGGCTACGGGCTGCCGTTCGAGGACCTCATCCAGGAAGGCAACATCGGCCTGATGAAGGCCGTCGATAAGTTCGACCCCGACCGCGGCTTCAGGTTCTCGACGTACGCGACGTGGTGGATCCGGCAGGCTATCCAGCGGGGGGTGGCGGACAAGGGCCGCACCATCCGCATCCCCGTCCACATGGGAGAGAGGGTTCGCAAGGCGTCGCGGGCCAAAGGGGAGCTCCTCTCGGAGCTCGGGCGCGAGCCGACGCCCGGGGAGGTCGCGGCGAGGCTCGGGTGCCCGGTCGAGGTGCTGGACGAGACCCTCGACGCCAGGAGGGAGATGGTGAGCCTGAACAGGCCCTTGGGCTACGATGAGGGCGCCTCCGAGTTCGGAGACTTACTGCCCGATGAGGGCATAGCAGATACGGCGGACGACCTGATCGAGGACGAGGTACGGCGCCTGCTGGCCCGGGCCGTGGAAGGACTCCCGGAACGTCCGCGGCGCGTACTCATCCGGCGCCACGGCCTCGACGACCACGAGAAGGCCACCCTCCGGCAGCTCAGCCAGGAGCTCGGCATCTCCCGCGAGAGGGTCCGCCAGATCCAGGAGGAGGCCGAAACGGCGCTGGCGAAGTACTTGCGCGGCGCCTTGAGAGAAGGGGTAGTGGTATGAGCGTCAAACGCAGGTTTCTCACGTGGTCCGTCGTCGCGCTGGCGCTCGTCGTGGGCGCGGCGGGCGGTCTGGCGTTGTTCGGTGGGACGGAAGGCGGGGCCCGGAGCGCGGCCGCGCAGGCCTCCGCGCTGGCCCGGGCGCCTGACGGCGAGCCCGTGGCCCAGGTGGCCTCGGAGCTCGGTCCTTCGGCGGTGCAGGTCAACGTCGAGGTCTCGCAGGACACGCCGTACGGGACCGAGCAGGGTGAAGGGATAGGCAGCGGTGTGGTCTACCGCGAGGACGGCTACATCGTAACCAACAATCACGTCGTCGAGGGGGCATCCTCGGTTGAGGTGGCCTTCGCCGACGGCACGAGCGAGCGGGGCGAGGTGGTCGCGGGCGACGGGTTCACCGACCTCGCCGTGGTGCGGGTCGATCGCGACGGGCTGCCGGCGGCGAGCTTCGCCGAGGGCGACCTGGTGGCGGGCCAGATGGCGGTCGCCATCGGCAGCCCGCAGGGCTTCGAGTCCACCGTCACCTCCGGCGTCATAAGCGGCCTGAGCCGGGAACTCCCGGCCGAGCTCACGGGCGGGGACACGGCGCTCGTGGACCTGATCCAGACTGACGCCGCGATCTCCCCCGGTTCCTCGGGCGGCGCCCTGGCCGATCGCTCCGGCCGGGTGGTCGGCGTGAACGTGGCCTACGTGCCGCCGGACGCGGGGGCCGAGAGCCTGGGATTCGCCATCCCCTCCGACACGGTGGTCTCGGTTGCCGATCAGCTCATAGAGGACGGCGAGGCCGTCCACCCGTACCTCGGCATCTCGCTGGCCGACGCCGCCTCAGGGGGAGCCTCCAGCCCGCCGGAATCCGGCGCGGTCGTTACGGAGGTCGAGTCGGGCGGGCCGTCGGAAGGGGCCGGCGTCGCCCCTGAAGACGTCGTAATCGCCATCGGGTCCGTCCCCGTGGAGGATTCCGGCGACCTGCTCGGCGCCCTGCGCGACTACGCGCCCGGGGAGAACGCCCGGCTCACGTTGACGAGGGAAGGCGAGGAGCTTACGGTCGACGTACCACTTGGCGAGCGCAATGGCTAGAGCAAGCGCCGCGCCTCGACGCGGCCTTCCTCGGGCCGGCTCGGAGACCGATTTCGAGGGGTTGAAGGGCTACTTCGCGGCGATGCGCCAAGCCTTCGGCGACTTCTCGGTAACGCGCGGACACGTCCTGGTCGACGGCCGGTGGGCCGCCGCGCAGACGAGGATGGCCGGCGTGTTCGAGCGGGAGTTCACGGCGTCTCCGGTCGGCCCGCTCCCCCCGACGGGGAGAGGATTCGTCCTCGACCTGCAGAACATCTTCCGCTACGACGACTCCTGCAAGCTCGTCGATGAGTGGGCGCAGTACGACCTTCGCGGCATGCTGGCCCAGTTGGGCGCCGCGGGGAGGGTAGAACCGGGACGGCCGAAGGGGTGCGCGAAACGGTGCGCCCCCCGAGCCGTCCCTCCAGCGCTCGACGACGGTACCGCGGTGCCGTCGCGCGCTCCTCCGGTCCAACACTACGATGATGCGGGAGCCGCACGCGGCCACCCGAGGCCTTGGTCTCGGATGGTGGGCGGGGTAACCGTCCGGTAGTCAGGCCGTCAGGACACCAGAAGTTCTCTCTAGTCCTCCGGTGAGGGGGGTGGGAGTTTCCCGCTTCCTTCTTCGATCTGGCGCCGGATGGATTCCAGCGTTGCCCCCAGCGATTCTTCGAGCGGGTTGCGGTCGTCGCTGGAGTCTTCCTGGATCTCACCCTCCACGGACCGCGGTCCGAAGGAGAGGTGGACGGTGACCTCGCTCTCGCCGTCGCCCGTCTCGGCGACCGTGAGCCGGCCGGAGTAGTCCCTCTCGGTCTCCGCGCCCCAGCGCATGGTGCGGGCTTCGGCGTCCACGTCGAAGTAGCCCTCGCTCTCGAACCCGCCGCGGTCGGGGATCTCGACGTGCATCTTAACCCGATCTCCCGGGCTACCCTCGGCCGCCGGCCCTTCGATGTCGGCGTCTTTTATGGGCGGCAGGTACTTCGGGAGGTTCTCCACGTCCGAGACCCAGGCGAACACCTCGTTCGCGGGGGCCGAGACGGCTTTGCTCTGCTCGTACTCCTGCATCCCTGCTCCTCCGGTCCTAGACCCTGGTCGTCCTGTCGGTCAGCGCGGCGCCCTCCTCGCCGAGCAGGGCGCCGAGTTGCGAGAGCTTGTCGCCAACTCTTTCCCCGATCTCGGCGTCCGCAACCCGCTCGACCTGGTCCCCGAGCGAGATCAAGAGCGCGCCGACGCTGACGGGGTCGAGCCCGGAGGGGTCCAACTGCGCCTTGAGCTCGCCCAGCGTCCCGGCCACGGCCTTGAGGTCCGGATCTCCCGACGCCGCGAGCCTCTCTTCCCAAGCCGAGATCTCCGGCAGCGCTGCCTCCATGCCGAGCCGCAGCACGCCTTCCCTCAAAGACGCCACGGTAAGGTCGAGCGCACCCCCGATGTCCTTCGCTGCCACCCCGGCCTCCTAGCCTGTTCCGGTCAACGTCCGGGCCATTCTGGACCCCGACCCGCGCCCAGGGCTGTGGCAGAGAACACCCCGCCCTGAATACGTCCGAAGCGGCACGGCGCTCTTAGGCTACAGGCATCAGGTCTCGGGGCTCCAGGTTCAAGGCCACAGGGTGGGGTGTTCGGGCGGGGTCCGACGTAGCACCCCTGAAGCCTAGAAGTCCCCGAAGGAGCTACCTAAAGCCTGTAGCCTCCTCCGCAACTCGCTGTCAGATCCCAACCAGATCCCAGGTTAACCTTTTAACGGCCGGCCGACCGTTGGCGTGCGATACTTCGCTTTATTGCACAGGCTAAGGGAGGTCTTTTGACGGCGGAGTTGTGGCAGTTTGCGGCTTTGATGGGTGTCTTCTTCGTGGCGGCCGTGCTGTGGCTCTGCATCATTTATCTCCCCGCGCGCACTATGGAATACTCCGAGGCGCGCCGGGTGGAGTCCCGCGACGGGGACGGCGAGGCGCCCGGAAGCTCCGGCTAGGTCACCGTGGCCCGCGTCCCGCGCGAAACGCCCTCTCCCGGCGAAGATCCACCGCCTCCCGCAACAACCCGTCGAGCGGATCGTCCGACTCCTCGTGGGCGTCTAACACCTCGCTGAACTCGAGCACCCGGTCCCTGGTGCCGACCTCGCCCAAAAACTCGGCGGCCTCTCCAACCTCCATGCCATCCTGACGGGCGAACTCCCGCACCACGCGGTTCATGAGGTCCATCAGGAAGCGCCGCGCGCCCTCCTCATTGGCCTCCACGGGACGTTCGGCCGCCCGCTCCTCGAACTGCCGGCCGAAGACGATGGCCGCCAGGACGATCCTGCGCCGGTCCTCCGCCGAGGCCTCCTCGCCCCAAGCCCGGACCATCGTCCCTTCCTCTAGCTGCCCCAGATACGCGAGGGCCGCGTCGTTCGTGTCGCCCATCTCCGCCTCCTCTCGCCGACGGCCGGGACATGGTATCACCGGGTACCTCGGCAGCGAATACGGAAGGAAGGAACCGTGCCGGCACGGCTGGACCATCTGGTGATACTCGTGCGGGACCTCGAAGAAGCCACCGGAGACTACGGGCGCCTCGGGTTCCGGGTGACGCCGGGCGGGGAGCACGCCGACGGCCTGACGCGCAACGCCCTCGTGCCGTTCGGCGACGGCACCTACCTGGAGCTGGTGGCCTTTGTCGACCCCGAAGACCGCCGGGACAACGTCTGGGGCTGGCGGGGGTTCCTGCCCGAAGAAGGGCTTATCGACTTTTGCGTCGCCTCGGACGGGATACGGGAGGATCTCGAGAGGCTCAGCGGGCTCGGGCTCGAGGTGGAGGACCTTGGCGAGGGCGGCAGACGGCTTCCCGGTGGAGGGGAGATCCGGTGGCGCAGCGCCAGCATCGCCCAGAAGGGGAGAGTCCTGCCGTTCCTCATCGAGGACGTGACCCCGCGCCGGATGCGCGTCCCCGGCGGACCGGCCGCCGACCATCCCAACGGCGCGAAGGGCGTCTCGCGACTGGAGATCTCCACCCCGCAGACGGCCAGAACCTCCGAACTCCTCGCAGCCCTGGCGGGAACCGAGCCTGGCGCCCCCGAGCTCGGGGCCTGCGAGATCTTCCCGGTGGAACCCGGCGAAGGTTCGAGAGAAGGTCCGTCGGCGGTCGGCCTCTCCACCGACGCAACCGGCGGTGCCGGGGAGCTCGACCGGAAGCTCTCCCACGGGGTACGGTTCACACTCACGCCGAGGGCCGGTGGCTGAAGGTCCCATCTCCTGTATCATTCGGCGGGACGGAGCTTACTGCCGAGAGGGGAGAACGTGAACGATTCGACGAAGCAGCGTGTGATCACCATAGTGGCCGCCGGCATCGCCTACCTCATAAGCTCGATGGTGACCAACCGCTACATAAATATCCCCGAGCAGCGCGGCCTCAAGGACGACGCCCTCGAAGCCGTGCTCAAGGGCGCCACCACCGCCACCTCGACCATCCTCGCCTCGGTCCTCGTCCGGCGGTTCTTCAGGGACTAGAGCTTGTCGGGTCTTGGGACGTAACGTGGGCGGGTCCTCTCTCATCCCGGGAAGAACCGGCATCGACGGCGGTCGGATGACGCGCTGATGCCCTACCTTTTCGGAGAGAGCCACGGGCGCGGGGACCTGATGCGCCGCATCGGGAGGTTGGAGCAGGCCGCGGGCGTCCGGCTCGTCACCCTGGGCGACGGCGCCGAGCGCGGCGTCAGGGTGCTGGAGTTCCGGACCGGCACAGGCTTCGCCTTCGACGTGATCGTGGACAGGGCCATGGACATCGGCCGCTGCGAGATGGGCGCGCGCCCTCTGGGTTGGCTCTCCCCGGTCGGCTTCGCGGGCCCCTGGTTCGACGAGCCCGCGGGCCTCGGCTTCCTGCGCAACTGGGGCGGCGGCCTGCTCACGACCGCCGGCCTCGACCACACGCTCTTCATGGCCGAGGACACAGCGGAGCACTACCACTACCCGCCGAAGCAGACGGAGAGCCACGGGCTGCACGGTCGCGTCTCCAACCTCCCGGCGCGGCTCGTCGGCTACGGCGAGCGGTGGGAGGGCGACGAGTGCGTCCTCTGGGCCGAGGGCGAGGTCCGGCAGGCGGCCGTCTTCGGCGAGAACCTCGTGCTCCGGCGGCGCGTCGAGGCGAGGGTGGGGGAGTCGCGCCTCGGGATCCACGACACGGTCGAGAACGCCGGCTTCGTCCCGACGCCGCACATGTACCTCTACCACGTCAACGTCGGCTGGCCCGTGGTGGACGAGGGCTCGGAACTCCTGGCCCCCGCGCGCGAGGTCTCGCCGCGCGGCGACTACCCGGCCGAGGGCTACGAGAGGTTTCACGCCCCCGAGAGGGGCTACGTCGAACGGGTCTTCGAGCACGACCTCGCCGCCGAAGGCGACGGCACCGTGCCGGTCGGCATAGCCAACCGCCGCACGGGCCTCGGCTTCTACCAGCTCTACAACCGGGACCAGCTCCCGCACCACTTCGTCTGGAGGATGCTCGGCGAGGGGACCTACGTCGTCGGCGTCGAGCCCGGCACCAACCGCACCGCCGGACGGCTCGACGCCAGGGAGCGGGGGGAGCTGATCGAACTGGGCCCGGGAGAGAGGCGCCGCTACGACCTGGAGCTCGGCGTCCTCGACGGCGGAGAAGAGATAGAGCGTTTCGCCTCCCGCGTCAGGACCCTGCGCCCGGGATAGAGGCGCTCTGGTGAGACCGGTTGCCGCGGAGAAGACGTCTCTCTCCGCCGGGTAATACTATGCGGTCGAAACCGTCGGCGGCTACGCGGGAGGTCTGGTGTGGAAGGGGCGGAAGGCCGTCCGCGGGCGGAGGCGGTGGACCTCGGGAGAGTCTCCGCGGACGCCCGGGGACCGGGAACGGTGTGGACGCAGCGTGAAGGCCGGGACCTGAACGCCAACCTGGTCCGGTTCCCCCGGGGAGAGGGCGTCGGGGATCACGTAAACGAGGAGGTGGACGTTCTCTTTGTAGGCGTGTCGGGCTCCGGGATGGTCGAGGTGGATGGCCGGGAGCACACCCTTGGGGCCGGGGTCCTCATCCTCGCCCCCAAAGGAGCCCGGCGCGCCACCCGGAGCGCGTCCGACGACTTCTCCTACCTCACCGTGCACAGGAGAAGGGGGCCGGTGCGCCTCCGCGCCGGCGAGAGAGAGCCGAACGCGTGAGGCGGTGCCAGGGAGGCGGTGCCAGGGAGGCGGTCAGGGCCGGTTCAGGGCCGCGGCGTGGTGGCGGACATGGTCCTCCATGAAGGTCGAGATCGCGTAGTACGAGTGGTCGTAGCCCTCGCGGCGGTTGAGGGTCAGCGGCTGCCCGGCCCCGGCGCAGGCCTCCTCCAGGGCTTCGGGCAGGAGCTGCTCCTCGAGGAACTGGTCGGAGAGGCCCTGGTCCACCAGGATCCCACGCCCGTCGGGGAAGGGATGCTCCCGTACCAACTCGCTCGCGTCGTAGGCCCTCCACGCCTCCCTGTCCTCCCCGAGGTAGCCGGCAAAGGCCTTCCCGCCCCAGGGGACGCGGGTGGGGGCGGAGACGGGGGCGAAGGCCGAGACGGAGCGGAAGAGGTCGGGGTTCTTCAGGGCGCAGACGAGGGCGCCGTGGCCGCCCATCGAGTGGCCGAAGATGCCGGCGCCGCCGGGGCGGGCCGGGAAGTTCTCCGCGACGACGGAAGGCAGCTCCCGCGTGACGTAGGAGTACATCCCGTAGTGCGCCGACCAGGGCTCTTCGGTGGCGTCCACGTAGAAACCGGCGCCGGTGCCGAAGTCCCAGTCGTCGTCCTCGCCGGGTATGTTGGCGTCGCGCGGGCTGGTGTCCGGTGAGACCAGCATCAGGCCGTGCTCGGCGGCGAGGCGCTGGGCCCCGCCCTTGATCATGAAGGTCTCTTCCGTGCAGGTCAGGCCGGCCAGGTAGTAGAGGACCGGTACGGGATTCTCCTGGGCCCCGGGAGGCGTGTAGACGGCGAAGCGCATCTCGCCGTCGCAGGCCTCGGAGTGGTGGGAGTAGAAGCCGGTCTTGCCGCCGAAGTTTGCGTGCTCTCCCCGCGTCTCTATCGTCGTCATACCTAGAACGTCACGACGCTGCGGATGGACTCGCCGCTGTGCATGAGGTCGAAGGCCGTGTTGATCTCTGCGAGGGGCATGGTGTGGGTGATCATGGAGTCGACCTCGATCTTGCCCTCCATGTACCAGTCCACGATCTTCGGCACGTCCGTCCGGCCCCGCGCCCCCCCGAAGGCCGACCCCTTCCACGTCCTACCGGTGACGAGCTGGAACGGGCGCGTGGAGATCTCCTCCCCGGAGCCCGCCACCCCGATGATGACGGACTGCCCCCAGCCCTTGTGCGCGCACTCCAGAGCCTGGCGCATCACGCTCACGTTGCCGATGCACTCGAAGGAGTAGTCGGCCCCGCCGCCGGTCAGGTCGACGAGGTAGGGCACCAGGTCCCCCTCGACCTCGTTCGGGTTGACGAAGTGGGTCATACCGTACCGCTCGGCTATGGACTTCTTGGCCGGGTTGAGGTCCACACCAACGATCTTGTCCGCCCCGACCATCCGCGCGCCCTGCACGACGTTCAGGCCGATGCCCCCGAGGCCGAAGACGACGACGTTTGAGCCTGGCTCAACGCCAGCGGTAAAGACAACGGCACCCAGGCCGGTCGTCACGCCGCAGCCGATGTAGCAGACCGACTCGAAGGGGGCGTCCTCTCGGATCTTGGCCGCCGCGATCTCGGGCAGCACGGTGTAGTTGGCGAAGGTCGAGGTGCCCATGTAATGGTAGAGAGGATCACCGTTCAACGAGAGCCGGCTCGTCCCATCGGGCATCAGGCCGCGCCCCTGCGTCGTCCGGATGGCCTGGCACAGGTTGGTCTTCGGGTTCAAGCAGTACTCGCACTCCCGGCACTCGGGCGTGTAGAGCGGGATGACGTGGTCCCCTTCCTTGAGGCTCTTCACCCCGGGGCCGACCCCCACGACGACACCCGCCCCCTCGTGGCCCATAACGGTCGGGAACAAACCTTCCGGGTCGGCCCCCGAGAGCGTGTACGCGTCGGTGTGGCACACCCCGGTTGCCTTGACCTCGACCAGGACCTCGCCCTCCTTCGGGCCCTCAAGATCGACGGTCTCTATGCTCAGCGGCTTCTCGGCCTCGAAGGCCACCGCGGCTCTCGTCTCCATCTCTCCTCCTCCGTCACCCATCTACGGCCCAATACCATAGCACGGGGCGGGCGCCAACCCAGCGACAGGGGACGCGCTTCACCCTCACGGCCTGAAGTACCGTGAAACGCCCGGAGTTCGTGTCGCCCACCGTCTCCCGTCGCCGGGGTCCCGAGCTTGCCGGGGTTGGCGACGAGGCACGGCTTGCGGATGAGTCCTAGCCGCGCAGGTAGGCCAGCACCGCCAGCACGCGGCGGTGGTCGGCCTCGCCCTGGGCCAGCCCGAGCTTGCCAAAGATGCTCTTGACGTGCTTCTCCACGGCGCCCCCGGTGACGAAGAGCGCCTTCGCTATGGCCTGGTTGGTGCGGCCCTCGGCG
>CADCUW010000477.1 GCA_902805985.1 uncultured Rubrobacteraceae bacterium | reverse complement strand
CCACGCCTCATCCGCGGCCCCCGAGAGCGCGCAGTATGGAGGCTTCGAGCTCCCGGAACCGGACGGGCCACGAGTTCTCCCGCGCCAGGCGCTCCCTTGCCAGGACCCCATCTTTCGTCTCCGTCTCGGGAAGCTTCAGCAGGGTCTCGACGAAGCCCTCCGGCCCTTGGGCGAGGTAGACGTGCTCGGAGAGGTCTCCCATAGCCGGTAGCGGCGAGGCGATGACGGGGCGGCCCGTGGCGAGGCACTCGTAGGTCTTGGCGGGTGAGATCGCGCGCGTGAGGCCGTTGATCTTGTACGGCAGCAAGAAGGCGTCCACGCCGGCGAGCGCCCCCGGCAACCGGCCGTGGGGCACCTCTCCCCGGTACTCCACGTTCGGCTCGTCCGCAAGACGCCTCTCCGCGGGATCGAGTGCCCCGACTAGCCGCAACCGGAAGCCGGTCCCCGCGACGGCCCGGAGAACGCCGAAGTCCACCCGTCCGCGCCCCGCGTCCCCGAAAAAGCAGACCGTTCGCGGCGGCAGGACGGGGGGAGGTTCTTGCAGGGCGGCGAAGTGTTCGTAGTCTACGGCCGGGCCGCTGAGCGAGGCGTCCGGTCTGAGGCGCCGGGTCTGCTCCAGGAGGGACTTCGAGGTGCAGGAGACGAGGTCTGCCCGCGCGAGGAGCTCGCGCTCGGTGGAAGCTATGTCCTTCGGGACGCGAGGGAAGTGCCTGTAGTCGTCCGCGCGGTCGTAGAGGACGAGGCGGGGATCGAGGGCGGAGATCAGGTCGAGCGTCGTACGCGTCGGCGGGTACGCTACGACGATGGGGCTCCGGCCTACGGCCTCCTCGATATCGCGCGCCATCCGGGGCATCAGGAGCCTCCGGTTCGCCGCCCGGAAGATCCGGAGGGTCGGCGGCAACACGAGCGGGGGGTACACGGTCGGACCTCTCTCCCCGGCCCGGCCGTTCCGGGACTTCTGGACCCTGGCCCAGACCTTCGGGAGCGCGGAGGGTCCGGGGTTGGCGAGGCCCGTGGTCTCGACGAAGACGGTGGGGTAGCCGGCGCGGGCGAAGAGC
Source organism: uncultured Rubrobacteraceae bacterium (assembly GCA_902805985.1). Taxonomy (GTDB): domain Bacteria; phylum Actinomycetota; class Rubrobacteria; order Rubrobacterales; family Rubrobacteraceae; genus Rubrobacter_D. The sequence goes on along the minus strand of CADCUW010000477.1, from coordinate 2,590 downwards.
GTTGCGACCGCCTGGTGGCGCTGCCAGAGGAAATCCCACCGCACGCCGGAGAGGACGACGACGGGCGGCCTGGTCACGCGGTTCCCCGCTATATCCCCGCGCCCATTAGGGCGAGGGCTCCTGTGGGATCCGGCCCGGTCTCAGGGCCGTAGATCCCGTCCAGCCCGAACAGGCCCAGGATCTCTGCGCTTCTCTCCAACCGCTCCCCGTCAACCCGGCCGCGCCAGCCGTCCACGGACGGCCGCTCGTCCCGGCGGCTGGTGGGAGAGGGTCGCCCGAGCTTCCCGAGAACGGCCTCGTCGAAGTCCCTCCCGACAAACGCGAACAGGCGCCGCAGCTCTTGTTCCGGGTTGCAGACGAGGTCTTCGTAGAAGCAGAGGTGTATGGCGCCGGGCCGGAACTGCCTGAGGGGGACGTAATTGTCTACGCACCACAGGAAGAGATGCCGCTCGAAGGGGTCGCGGGCGGCCCGGATGTGCCCCTCGACCGGCAGGAGGTGGTCTTCGACGAGGTCCCCCTGCGCGATCGTCTCGTCGAGGTTGTCCCGCCACCCGAGCGCGAGACGGGACGAGACGACGGCGCACGGGTGCCGCATGAGCAGCACGATGGGCATACCGGGGAAGTTCTCCGCCAGCCAGCCCAGCAGCAGGTTCGCCCTTATATCTTTCACCAGGCGCCACCGGGCCACGATGGCACCGCCCCGGTCGGCCCAGCCGCTTCGGAGTCGCCCGGTCACGGCCTCTCGGACGGGTTCGAGGAACTCCCCGCGCCGGTCCCCGGGCCTCAGGTACTGCTTGCTCCCGAACCCGCGGAAGGCCCCGACCTTTCCAGGATGAAACGGCTCGAAGACCTCGCGGTATCGCGCGTCGTGGTTGATCAGGCCGGAGAGCCAGGTCGTCCCGCTGCGCCCGCTGCCGGCGAGAAAGACCGTCTTCGTGTGGTCCCCCCTGGCGAGGTCGAGCCCGCCGACGAGCCTTCGCATGGAGGCTCCGGCCGCGGATAGACCACCCTGGCCTAGCACGGGTACCTGCCTAGCCCGGGGTCGTCTCGTCCGCGGCCCCGCTGGTGGCTTTCGGGGGGTCGCCCGCGCGGGCCAGGCGCACGGCGGAGGCGGCGAGGACGAAGAAGAACAGCGTCGCGCCCGGCAGGTACCAGTGCCACTCGACACCGGAGGAGACGAGGTAGACCGTTATCGCCGCCACGAGGCCTGCGAGCAGGAGGCGCCCCTCCCCCTCCGGCCTGTGCCGCCAGGCGGCCCGCGCGGTGGAGACGACGAGGACTATCACGAACGCCGCGAGGGCCAGGATGGCGAAGATGCCGGTCTCGGTCAGCTGCTCCAGGTAGAGGTTGTGGACCTGTCTTACGCCCTGCACGCCGGGCCGGCCTTCGAGCCAGGTGTATTGGAAGGTGCCGGCCCCCGTCCCCGTGAGGGGGTTCTCGAGCCAGGCCTGCCAGGCCAGCTTCCAGTAGTCCGCCCTGAAGCCGACCCCCAACGAGACGAGCCTCTGGGCGGCGTTCCCCTGCTGGTCCGGGTTGCTGAAGATCTCACGCGCGGCCCTGCCGACGCCGCCGTACCCGGTCATCAGGAGGACGGCGAACGCCGCAGCGGCCAGGGCCGCGCCGATACCCACGGCCACGCCGACGTAGCGCCGCGCGACGGAGGTCAGCTCGTAGCGGGCGGCGAAGAAGGCGTAGGCCGCCTGAAGCACGAAGGCGACGAGGAGGGCTAGGATCAGGTCGTTCCGGAAGACGAGCCCTTCAGCTACTTTCTGCCCCATGGGGGCGTCGGGGCTCAGGAGCGCACCGAGGTCCTGCATCCGCCACCAGAGCCAGGCGCCCGGGACGGAGACGAGCAGGAGGTTGGCAAGCAGTTGCAAGCGATTGGCGCCAAGCACGAAGAGGACGCCGAGGCCCAGCCCGAACGACCCGATACCGCCCCGGGAGAGCGTCAGGTAGAGCGTTACGAGGGAGCCGAGCAGGAGCACGGCGTAGAGTCCCCGGAGGAGGGGGTTGCGGATCGCGGTCATCCGCGAGAGCGCGAGCAGCGCCCCCATGCCCAGGATGACGGCCGCCGTGTTCGGGTATCCCACGGTCGAGTCCACCCTGTAACGATCTATGGAGGCTATCTCGTAGTCCTCCGGGTAGGCCTTCTGCAAGATCCCGTACCCGGCCACCCCGGCCACCGCCAGGCCGAGGCCGTCCACAAGCGATCCCACCTGCCGGTGGCCCGGCAGGTGGGACCGGGCAAAGGCGCTCGCGCCGACGACGGCCGCCAGGAGCAGCAGTAGCAGGGCGAACCAGTACGTGGTCTCCCAGAACGCGCCAAGCACCACCGCCAGGGAGACGACCAGCGCCCATCCGAGACGCGGCACCGCGGAGTCCACGGCCAGCGCGATGGCGAAGGCCGCCAGGTACGTCGAGGTCCTCAAGGTCTCCTTGATCGTCTCCGTCTCGCTTATCGTCCAGATCATGGAGAGCCCCTTGACGAGGACCAGGAGGGCGAGGAGGGAGATCAGGACCCACCCCTCCCGCGAGACCCCATCGTAGAAGCCGCGCGAGACGACGGTCGCGAAGAGCAGTCCCAGCACGC
>CADCUW010000476.1 GCA_902805985.1 uncultured Rubrobacteraceae bacterium | reverse complement strand
ACTTCGGGACGCTCGGGTCGATCTCCTCGCTCCAGGCGGTGATGCCGCCCTTGACGTTGTAGACGTTCCCAAAGCCGGCGTCCTGCAAGAGCTTGACGGCCCTGGCGCTCCGCCCGCCGGTCTTGCAGTGGACGGCGAAGTTCTCGTCCCGGTCGAACTCCGCGAGGCGCTGCGGCAGCTCGCCGAGAGGCACGAGCTTCACGCCGATGTTCGCCACCTCGTACTCGTGCGGCTCGCGCACGTCGAGCACGTTGATAGGCTCGCCGTTATCCAGCTTGCTCTTGAGCTCGCTGACCGTGATCTCCGGCACGCCGTTCTTCTCCTCGGCGGCGTTGGCCTGGGGGATGCCGCAGAACTCCTCGTAGTCGATGAGTTCGGTGACGGTCGGGTTCTCGCCGCAGATGGGGCAGCCCGGGTCCTTGCGGAGCTTCATCTCGCGGAAGCTCATCCCAAGGGCGTCGTAGAGCATCAGGCGCCCGATCAGCGGCTCGCCGATGCCGAGGATCAGCTTGACCGCCTCCGTCGCCTGCACGACCCCGATGGCGCCGGGAAGGATGCCGAGCACCCCGCCCTCCGCGCAACTCGGGACGAGGCCAGGAGGGGGCGGCTCGGGGTAGAGGCAGCGGTAGCAGGGGCCTTCCTCGGCCCAGAAGACGCTCGCCTGGCCCTCGAAGCGGAAGATCGAGCCGTAGACGTTCGGCTTGCCGAGCAGGACGCAGGCGTCGTTGACCAGGTAGCGGGTCGGGAAGTTGTCCGTGCCGTCCACGATCACGTCGTAGTCGGCGAAGATCGAAAGCGCGTTCTCGCTGGTGAGCGCCTCCTCGTGGACGACGACCTCGACGTTGGGGTTGATGTCCTTGATCTTGTCCCTGGCGCTCTCGACCTTCGGCCTGCCTACGTCGGAGGTGCCGTGGATGATCTGACGCTGCAGGTTCGACTCGTCCACCACGTCGAAATCGACGATGCCGAGGGTCCCTATACCCGCCGCCGCGAGGTACAGCGCGAGCGGGCTCCCGAGCCCGCCCGTGCCGACGGTAAGCACTCTGGCGGCCTTGAGTTTCTTCTGCCCGTCGAGGGCGACCTCGGGCATGATGAGGTGGCGGCTGTAACGGGCTATCTCGTCGTTGGAGAGCTCGACAGTCCCGTTGGGCGACTGCACTAACGGTTCGCGCGTCTGCATGTTATGGAATCCTCTTTGTAGAGAGCTGGTCTTTGGGGGCTAGTCTCGTGGGGTGCCTAGAGACATCGTCCGCCGGCGATGGAGGGGATTATGGAGAGCTCGTCGCCTTCTCCGACCTCGGTGTCGGGGCCGTCGAGGTAGCGGATGTCCTCGTCGCCCTTGTACACGTTGACGAACGAGCGGAGCTTGCCGTCGCCGGTGTAGAGGTGCTGCTTGAGGTCGGGGTACTCGGTGGCTAGGTTGCCCAAAGCGTCGCCCGCGGTGCCGCCGCCTACATCGACCTGCGACTCTCCGCCGGTGTACTGCCTCAAGGGCGTTGGGATCTTGACCTTCGGCATAAGACTCTCCTTCTCTGTTCTTAACCTAAGATGGGTTCTTCGTCGTAACCGGAGCGGTCGTCTTTCAAGAGCCACGAACGCACGTCCTGTACGCTCTCCTCGCCGACGGAGGCTATCACGTAGGAGTAGCCGGGCCAGGCGTGGTCCCTGTCGTACTCGGACGGCTCCGCCGGGTGGTCGGGGTGGGAGTGGTAGAAGCCGAGCAGGCCCATCTCCCTCTCCTCGGCCCGCTCCTCGAACTCCTTGATCTTCAAGGGCTCGATCAAGAAGCGCCTCGACCGCTCGTCCTCGTGGGTGTTCTCGGCCCTCCACACGTCAACGACTACCTTCGTCCCGCCGGCGTCGATGCCGACGAGGGCACCTGCGCACTCCTCGGGGTACGCCTCCAGCGCGTGCTCGTGGATGCGCCCGGCGTCCCCCGCGCCTATCTTGAGGGCCACGCTAGTCCTCCCAGAAGCTCTCTGAGAGGTACTTGTCAGCCCCGTCGCAGAGGATCGTGACGACCGTGCCGGTCTCGCCCGCCGCCTCGATCTCGCGCGCCACCTCGAGCGCCGTCGCCACGGCGGCCCCGGCCGATATGCCGATGAGGATGCCCTCCTTGCGGGCCACGCGCTTGACCATCGCGTAGGCGTCTTCGGTCGGGGTGGCGCGGTTCTCGTCGGCGACCATGGGGTCGTAGATGGGGGGCACGATGGCGCTCCCCATGTGCTTCATCCCTTCGAGGCCGTGGAAGGGCGAATCCGGCTCGAACGAGACGACCTTTATCTCGGGGTTGAGCTCCCTGAGACGCGTCGAGGTGCCGACGAACGTCCCGCTGGTGCCGAGGCCCGCGACGAAGTGGGTGATCTCACCCTCAGTTTGCTCCCAGATCTCCGGCGCCGTGCTCTCGTAGTGGCTTCTCGGGTTGGCGGGGTTGGAGTACTGGTCGGGGTAGAAGTACCGCTCCGGGTCCTCCGCGTAGAGACGCCGCGCCTCCACGATGGCCCCGTCTGAGCCCTCGCCGGGGTCGGTCAGGACGAAGTCCACGCCGTAGGCGCGCAGGATCTTCTTGCGCTCCTCGCTGGCGTTCTTGGGCATGCAGAGCTTCACCTTGTACCCGAGGGCCGCCCCGATCCAGGCGTAGGCGATCCCCGTGTTCCCGCTCGTCGCGTCCAGGATGGTCTTCTCCGGCGTCAGGGCGCCGCTTCTCTCACCGTCCCGGATCATCCACAGCGCGGGCCTGTCCTTGACGGACCCACCGGGATTGTGCCACTCCGCCTTGCCCAGGATCCGCACGCCCGGCGTCTCCGCCGCGATGGCCGGCAACTCCAGAAGCGGGGTGTTGCCTACGAGCTCCGTCACGTTCGTTCCGGTCCGTCTATTAATCCGAGTAATCATGTCGGGATTGATTATACAGGGAGATGAACGGGCGTCCAGAGAGGCCCGAAGCTCTCAGAGAGAAGAAGCCGGGAGGCCACTATTTTGGCCGCCCGGCTGAGGTTGGTGCGTTAAACGGCATTGTACCGGAGGCCCGCACCACAAATCTACGGCGAAATCGTGAATTATCCCAAAGCGTCGAGAATTTCCGTTACGTTCCGGCGGCGGCAGGTGAAGATGGGGGTGTCGAGCTCGGTGTAGGAGGAAGCCTCGCTCTCGCGCAGCTCCATCATGAGGTCCTGGAACTTCTCCGGGGACTCGGCCTCGAAGGAGAGGATGAACTCGTAGTCGTCTATGCCGAAGCAGTAGGCGGTGTTGTTCTTTACCGGGTAGTGCTTGCGGCCGACGTGCATGTGCTCGTTCATCATCCGCCTGCCGGGTCTTGACGAACGGGTAGACGAAGATGAACTCGCCCTCGCCCGGCACGATGTAGCGGCGGTTCTCCCAGCCCGGCGTGTGCTCGCCTACGTAGATGGAGCGCCGCGACAGGCCGAAGTACGAGTAGGCGACCGTGAGGTACTTGCCGAGGCCGCTCTGCATCAGGGCCGCCTGCAGTCCCTCGAACGCGTCGAGGTCGTAGCCTATCTTCCACAGCATGAAGTCCGCGTCGGCCCTCAGGCCCATCAGCGAGAACGACCGCAGGAGCATCTCCCCGCCGTGCTCCTCGACGGCCGCGAGGAACTCTCTGCGGCCCGCCTCCCGCTCCTTCTCCGGGAGACGGCGCCACAGCG
>CADCUW010000475.1 GCA_902805985.1 uncultured Rubrobacteraceae bacterium | reverse complement strand
TCCTCGACGACCCGTACATCCTGATCGCCAACCAGAAGATCGGCAACGTCCAGGACGTGCTCCCGATCCTCAACCAGGTGATGCAGTCGAACCGTCCGCTCCTCATAGTCTCCGAGGACGTCGAGGGCGAGGCTTTGGCCACCCTGATCGTCAACAAGCTGCGCGGCACCTTTAACGCCGCCGCCGTCAAGGCCCCCGGCTTCGGCGACCGCAGGAAAAGGATGCTCGAGGACATCGCCATCCTCACCGGCGGCGAGGTCATCACCGAGGAGCTCGGCCTCAAGCTCGAGAACACCCAGCTCAACCAGCTCGGCAGCGCCCGCCGCGTGGTCATCACCAAGGACAACACCGTCATCGTCGACGGTGCTGGCGACGTGGATGCCATCAAGGGCCGGATCAACCAGATCCGCTCCGAGATAGAGTCCACCGACTCGGACTTCGACCGCGAGAAGCTCCAGGAGCGTCTGGCCAAGCTCGCCGGCGGCGTAGCCGTCATCAAGGTTGGTGCCGCGACCGAGACGGAGCTCAAGGAGCGCAAGCACCGCGTCGAGGACGCCCTCTCGGCGACCCGGGCTGCCCTGGAAGAGGGCATCGTCCCCGGCGGCGGCGTGGCGCTGCTCAAGGCGCAGATCCCGGTCGGCGAGCTCGTGGAGCAGCTCGACGGCGACGAGAGGACCGGCGCGCGCATCGTGCACCGGGCGCTGGAGGAGCCGATCCGCCAGATCGCCTTCAACGCCGGCGCCGACGGCTCCATCGTCGTTGACAAGGTCCGCAACCAGGCCGATTCCCTCGGCTTCAACGCCCTGACCGGCGTGTACGAGGACCTCGTGCAGGCCGGCGTCATCGACCCGGCCATGGTCACCCGGAGCGCGCTGCAGAACGCAGCCTCCATCGGTTCGCTCATCGTCACCACCAACGTGGTCGTCGCCGAGCCCGAGGAGGACGCGCCCGCCATGCCAGCCGGCGGCATGGGCGGCATGATGTAAGGTTCCCCCAACGGGAACTCTTCAGGCGGCGTCCCCCCGGGGGCGCCGCCTCTTTTTTGCCCCTCAAACCGGATCTATCGGGTTGCGCCGTTCGGCTTGCGTAACACGTAATGAATCGCGCAAGAAGATCTTACGTGGATGGGGTTTTGGTGGGGGAGGATCCTGATGTTCCATTCCAATCGCGGTCCCCGAAAAGAGGGAAACGCCGCCTATTGTGCAAACTGTGGTAACGAACTTCGGCGTATCGAAACTCCCCGGGGTAGACGTTCCTCCGCCACCGCAGCCCTCGTATGGTCCGCAGGGTTCGCAACCTTATGTGCCAAACTACCTGGTCCCGACGATACTGACGACGCTCTTCTGCTGCCTGCCGTTCGGGGTCGTCTCCATAGTGTACGCGGCGCGGGTAAACGGTAAGCTCGCGGCGGGAGACCACCCGGGGGCCCTGCAGTCCTCCCAGAACGCAAAGACGTGGGCCTGGATCTCTTCTGGCTTCGGAATCGTGGTTATCTTGGGCTGGGTTTTCTTGAGCGTGCTGGGATCGTTGGCCTAGGGAGGTCTGGACGCAAGGATTGGCCATGGTCTCGACAAGAGAGCGACGGTTCGCCGCGGCCTCCGTGGTGGTTGCGGCGGGGGCGCTCGGCGTCCTCTACTTCGTCAACCCAGGCACCTCGACCTTCTTCCCACCTGCCCGTTTCTGGCGTTCACGGGTTGCTACTGCCCGGGGTGCGGAAGCCTGCGGGCCCTGCACCAGATCACAAGGGGCCACCTGGCGGCGGCGATCGGGCTCAACCCGCTGCTGGTCCTGTCGTTGCCCTTCGTCGGGTACTTCTTCGTATCGCGTGCCACGCTGGCGCTTCGGGGACGTTACCTGAAGGTCCTGTTCTGCCCCCCGGCGCTCATCTGGGCTCTGCTGGCGGTTGTAATGCTGTACTGGGTCGTGAGAAACATGCCCGCCCACCCGTTCTCGCTGCTCGCCCCCTGAGCGCGTGAAGGTTAGAGGGTCCGCCGGGCGCGTTATCCGGCGTAACCCTCGCAGTTTCGCCGGAGTCTCAGAGGGTATATATTGGCGCTAGTGGGAGGCCGGGCGAGGGAGAAAGGGGAAGAGAGATAGGCAGAGGACTCGGCATTATGGTCGTTGTTCTGTTGGTTGTCCTGTTGATCGTGCTCGGTTTGCCGTTCATTCTAGGATAGGGTTTCCGAATAGGGAGGTGAGGAGATGCGGGGCGGGCTTATACCCATACTTGTGGTCGTTATTCTGGTGATCGTCGCCATACTGCTGCTACAGCAGCTTCTCTAACGCCGATCCGCGGCATGGTTCGGCAGAGAATCTTCGGGGAGGTCGCATGAACACTAATAGCATAATCACCATCGTTGTGGTGGTCATTCTTGTGATCGTGGTGCTGGCCCTTCTAGGCGTGGTCTAGAACCGGCTCTACGGCTTGACCGCCGCGCGGGTCGCGGTGTAGCATTAACTGGATTTGCAGCGGTCAGCGGAAAAGATAACAGGGGCCCACGGGGCGCGTTTCCCGTGGGCTTTGTTGTGCTTGCTCGTCTAGAGCCGAAAGGAGCCCTGGTACGCCGATGGACATTGAGATAGGTAGAGGAAAGACAGCCCGCCGGGCCTACGGGCTGGACGAGATCGCCATAGTACCCAGCCGGAGGACCCGCGACCCGGAGGATATAGACATCTCCTGGTCTCTGGGCGACCTGCGCCTTGACCTGCCGTGCCTGGCCTCGGCGCTCGACGCTGCCGTGGACCCTGCTACGGCCGGCATGATCGGGGACCTCGGCGGCCTCGCCGTCCTCAACCTCGAAGGCCTGCAGACGAGGTACGAGGACCCGGGTCCCGTCTTCGAAGAGATCGCCAGCCTCCCGGAGCACAAGGCCACCCGCGTCATGCAGGAGCTCTACGCCGAGCCCATCAAAGAGGAGCTCATCTTCCGCCGCGTCCAGGAGATAAAGGATCGCGGCGTCATAGCCGCCGCCTCCCTCACGCCCCAGAGGGTCCAGCGCTACCACCGGGCCGCCATAGAGGCGGGGCTCGACGTGCTCGTGATCCAGGGCACCGTCGTCTCCGCCGAGCACGTCTCCCGCACGGTCGAGCCCCTGAACCTGATGGAGTTCGTGCCGTCCCTGAACGTCCCCGTCGTCGTCGGCGGGTGCGCGAGCTACTCGACGGCCCTGCACCTCATGCGCACGGGCGCCGTCGGCGTGCTCGTGGGCGTGGGGCCCGGCCGGATCTGCACGACCCGTGGCGTCATAGGGGTCGGGGTGCCCCAGGCGACCGCCATCTCGGACGCCGCCGCAGCCAGGATGCGCCATTACCTTGAGACCGGCGAGTACGTCAACGTCATAGCCGACGGCGGGATGCGCACGGGCGGCGAGATCGCCAAGGCCATAACCTGCGGCGCCGACGCCGTCATGCTCGGCAGCGCCTTCGCCAAGGCCGAGGAGGCGCCGGGCCGCGGCTACTCGTGGGGCATGGCGACCTTCCACCCGACGCTGCCCAGGGGTACGCGCATCCAGACCAACGTCTCCGGGAGCATAGAGGAGATACTCGTAGGACCGGCCCACGAGAACGACGGGACCCTCAACCTCATGGGCGCCTTGAAGATGAGCATGGCGACCACCGGCTACCAGAACATCAAGGAGTTTCAGAAGGCCGAGGTCATGTTCGCGCCCTCGCTCGCCACGGAGGGCAAGTCCGAGCAGGGCGCCCAGCGCGTCGGGATGGGCAAGTAAGCCTTGATCCTGGTCCTCGACTTCGGCGGTCAGTACTCCCAGCTCATCGCCCGCCGCGTCCGCGAGTGCCGCGTGTTCTCCGAACTCATCCCCTACGACACACCCGTGGAGGAGATAAGGCGGCGCAACCCGGAGGGCATCATCCTCTCCGGCGGCCCGAACTCCGTCTACGGCGAGGGCGCCCCGCGCGTGGACGACGGGCTCTTCGGCCTGGACGCTCCCATGCTCGGCATCTGCTACGGGATGCAGCACATGGCCCTCTCTTTAGGCGGGGAGGTGGGCGCCGTCCAGATCAGGGAGTACGGCCGCTCCGACCTGATCGTCAAGGACCACGAAGGCCTCTTCGCCGGCACGCCGGACGAGCAGAAGGCCTGGACCAGCCACGGCGACGCGGTCTTCGCCGCCCCCGAGGGCTTCAGGGTCACGGCCGAGACGCCTTCGGTGCCGATCATCGCCTTCGAGGAGCCCGGCGCGGGGCGCTTCGGCGTCCAGTTCCACCCCGAGGTCCGGCACACGGAGTACGGGATGGAGATCCTCAAGAACTTCCTCTTCGAGACCTGCGGCTGCAAGCCCGACTGGACGCCGGTCAACATCATCACGGACGCCGTCGAGCGCATAAGGGAGCAGGTCGGCGACAGGAAGGCCATCTGCGGCCTCTCCGGCGGGGTGGACTCGTCCACGGCGGCCATGCTCGTCCACCGGGCAATCGGGGACAACCTGACGTGCGTGTTCGTGGACCACGGGCTCTTGCGCCAGAACGAGGCCGAGCAGGTCATCGAGGCGTTCGGGGAGAACTCCGAGGTCCCGCTCGTCCACGTGGACTCCAAGGGACGCTTTCTGGACAAGCTCGCCGGGGTGACCGACCCCGAGGCGAAGCGCAAGATCATCGGCGAGGAGTTTATCCGCACCTTCGAGGAGGAGGCGAAAGGGATAGAGGACGCCACCTTCCTCGTCCAGGGCACCCTGTACAGCGACGTCATAGAGAGCGGCACCCGTGATGCGGCGAAGATAAAGAGCCACCACAACGTCGGCGGACTGCCGGAGGTGATGGACCTCGATCTCGTCGAGCCCTTGAGGAACCTGTTCAAGGACGAGGTCAGGGTCGTCGCCGCGGAGCTCGGGATGCCGGAGCGGCTCGTGTGGCGCCAGCCGTTCCCGGGGCCTGGGCTCGCCATCAGGGTCATCGGCGACGTGACGGGAGAGAGGCTTGAGATCCTGCGCCGGGCCGACGCCGTCTTGCAGGAGGAGATCCGGGCCGCGGGCCTCTACCGCGACCTCTGGCAGAGCTTCGCCGTCCTGCCGGCCATCCACTCCGTCGGCGTCATGGGCGACGCCCGAACCTACGCCTACCCCGTGGTGATAAGGGCCGTAACCTCCGATGATGCCATGACCGCGGACTGGGCCCGCCTGCCCTACGACCTCCTGGAGAAGATAAGCAACCGCATCATCAACGAGGTCCCCGGCGTCAATCGGGTGGCGCTAGACATAACCAGCAAGCCCCCCGGCACCATAGAGTGGGAATAGGACAAACCATCCAACAATGAGGGTCTCCGGGTAGACCTCCGTAGGGGCGGGTTTCAACCCCGCCCGCGCCGCAGAGAACCGATTCCCCGCCGTGATCGTGACATCCCAAAGCCGCATGACCGACCGAACGGGTGTTTAACCTCGATTTAGCGTGGAGTTTACATAACTGCAACTAAATCGCGGGCTTGATCCCATATTATCCTGCCCTGAACGTCGAAGGACTGTCTCTTGTGGTCGTAGCTTAGGGAGGATGTGGGTTGAGTAGGATCTTGCGTGTGAGGCTCATTGTGGGGGCGGCTCTGGTGCTGGCCCTGTCGCTCGTGGTCGCCGCCTGCGGCGGTGGCGGTGGGGGAGGCCAGGGCGGTGGCGGCGGCGAGGCGGTCTCCGGCGAGATCACGATCGAGGGCTCGAGCACGGTGCAGCCGATATCGCAGGCCGCGGCGGAGTTGTTCCGGGAGCAGAACCCCGAGGCGCGCATCCAGGTAGGCGGCGCGGGGACCAGCGACGGCTTCGAGGCCTTCTGCCAGGGCGACACCCAGATCTCGGACGCCTCTAGGCCGATAGACGTGGCCGAGGAGGTCCCGGTGTGCGAGGAGAACGGGGTCGACTTTATCGAGATCCCGGTAGCCTTCGACGGCATCTCGGTCGTCGTCAACAGCCAGAACGACTTCGCGACGGACGTGAGCGGCGAGCAGCTCAAGACCATGTGGGAGCCGGCCGCCGAGGGTGAGATCACGCAGTGGAGCCAGGTCAACCCGGAGTGGCCCGACGAGGAGTTCAGCCTCTACGGACCCGGCACGGAGTCCGGCACCTACGAGTTCTTCAACGAGGCCATCGTCGGGAACGAGGAGGAGGTCAGCCGCCAGTCTGACGTCGAGATGAGCGAGGACGACAACGTGCTCGTGCAGGGCGTGGCGGGCGACCAGAACGCGCTCGGCTACTTCGGCTACTCCTACTACGAGAACAACCGCCAGGACCTCAAGGCGCTCGCCCTCGACGGCGTGAAGCCCTCCGCCGAGACGATCCGGTCCGGGGATTACGGCCTCTCGCGCCCGCTCTTCATCTACGTGAGCACCCAGGCGCTGGAGAACAACGACGCGGTGCAGCCGTTCGTGGACTTCTACCTCTCCGAGCAGAACCTCAACCGGCTGGTCGAGGCTGCCAGGTACGTGACGCTGCCGAGCAGCCTCAGCGACGAGTCGCGGGCGCAGTACGAGGATCGCACGACCGGCACGATCTTCACCGAGGAGGGCGAGCCGAAGGGTGGCGACCTGGAGGGGGCGCTCCAGCAGTCGCAGTAACCGTTTGTGTCCGGATAGATCTACTAGTAGCATTGGGGGGGCCGGCATAGGAGCCGGCTCCCTTTTCTCTGGCGACGAGGTTTTGGAGGGTTTCCGGTGGCGGTCGAATCGGGAGGGATGAGGTCCAGGGAGGGCGACTGGCAGCGCAACAGCCGCGGCCGGGAGGCCAAGGAGCGGATAATAAAGTTCCTGCTCACGGCCTGCGCGTACCTATCCATCTTCACGACCATCGGCATCGTCGTCGTCCTCTTCGAGGAGACCGTCCGGTTCTTTCTCGACGTCTCCCTCCTAGAGTTTTTGACCTCGACGCGCTGGGCGCCGAACCAGGGCGACTTCGGTGTTCTGCCGCTCGTGTACGGGACGTTGATGGCGACTTTTATCGCCATAGCCGTGGCGCTCCCGATCGGGCTGCTCACGGCCATCTACCTCAGCGAGTACGCCCCGCATCGGCTGCGGCAGTGGCTCAAGCCGGCACTCGAGATCCTGGCCGGCGTGCCTACCGTGGTCTACGGGTACTTCGCCCTGACGTTCATCACCCCATTCCTCGGGGACAACCTCTTCTCCAACATTGACTCTTTCAACGCGATCTCGGCCGGCCTCATCATGGGGGTCATGATCATCCCGACGGTTGCTTCGGTGAGCGAGGACGCCATCTACGCCGTGCCGCGCTCCTTGAGGGAGGGCGCGTACGCGCTCGGCGCGACCAAGCGTGAGACGGCGACCAAGATCGTGGTGCCTGCCGCCCTCTCGGGTATCGTGGCCGCCGTTATACTCGGCATCTCGCGGGCCATAGGGGAGACGATGATCGTGACCATCGCGATGGGCTCCCAGGCGAACTTCGGCGGGACCCCCCTTGAGAGCATGCAGGCGATGACGGCCTACATCGTGCAGGTGGTGGGCGGGGAGACGCCGCGCGGTTCGGCGGCCTTCGGGTCCATCTTCGCGGTCGGGTCGGCGTTGTTCCTTATGACGCTCGCCCTCAACCTCGTGAGCTACTGGTTTGTCCGGCGATTCAGGGAGATCTACTAGTGGCGCAGACAAGCAAGCAGGTAGAGCGGCAGGAAGGCGGCGCCAGGGGGTCGAGGTTCAAGGCGTCCATGGCGACCCGGTACGGGTTAGATCGGGCCTTCAGCATCCTTGTGACCGTGGCGGCGATGGTAGGCGTCGTGGTACTCGCGGTGCTCCTCATAGACGTGATCGGGGACGGTTCCGGCAGGTTGAGCCTCGGCTTCCTGACGAACTTCCCGTCGCAGATCTTCCCGGAGAACAGCGGCATCTACCCGGCGCTCATCGGCTCGCTGTGGCTGCTCGCGCTCACGGCGATCATAAGCGTCCCGCTCGGGCTCGGGGCCGCCGTGTACCTGGAGGAGTACGCCGACGACACGCGCATCAACCGGATGATAGAGGTCAACATCTCCAACCTCGCGGGGGTGCCCTCGGTCATCTACGGCCTCCTGGGGCTGGGCATCTTCGTGCAGTTGCTGGCTCCCCTGACCGGCGGCCAGAGCGTGCTCACCGGGGCGCTGACGTTGAGCCTGCTCATCCTGCCGGTCCTCATCGTGACGACCAGGGAGGCGCTTCGGACTATCCCCAGGGCCATCCGCGAGGGCGGGTACGCGCTCGGGGCGACGCGGTGGGAGGTGATCTGGAGCCACCTGCTCCCGATGGCGCTGCCGGGCGCCTTGACGGGCATGATCCTGGCGCTCTCGCGGGCCATCGGCGAGGCCGCCCCCATCCTCGTCGTCGGGGCCGCGGCTTACCAGACCTACACCACCGCCGGCCCCTTCGACGGCTACATGGCGCTGCCGACCCAGATCTACGACTGGATCAGCCGCCCGCAGGACGTCTTTCAAGAACTGGCCGCGGCTGGTATCGTCGTCATCATGGCGGTGCTGCTCATAGCGAACTCCGTGGCGATAGTGCTGCGCAACAGGTTCCAGCAGCGGAGCTAGGTAACGTAGCGGGCCACGCCCGCGGAGGAGAGGTAGCATCGTGACGCAGTCTGAGAGGACCAGGGAGGAACAGAGGTTGACCGGGGTTTCGAGAGACCAACGCGAGGAACACCGCGACGCCGGGAGACCGTCAGCGGAAGAGAACGGTACGCTGGGGATGAAGATCCAGGACCTCTCCGCGTTCTACAGCTCCTTCAAGGCCGTTACCGACGTGAGCATGGACATCCAGGCGAACAAGGTGACGGCGCTTATTGGCCCGTCCGGCTGCGGCAAGAGCACGTACATCCGCTGTTTGAACCGGATGCACGAGGTCATCCCCGGCGCCCGCGCCGAAGGCAGCGTGACGCTCGGGGGTCAGGACATCTACGCCAAGGACTCCGACCCCGTGGTGATCCGACGCCGCGTCGGCATGGTCTTCCAGAAGCCGAACCCGTTCTCGAAGTCCATCTACGACAACGTGGCCTGGGGGGCCAAGATCAACGGCTTCCGCGGTAACGTGGACGAGCTGGTGGAGCGTAGCTTGCGCCAGGCGGCCCTCTGGGACGAGGTGAAGGACCGCCTGAAAGAGAGCGGCTACAGTCTCTCCGGTGGCCAGCAGCAGCGTCTGTGCATCGCCAGGACGCTCGCGGTGGAGCCGGAGGTCATCCTGATGGACGAGCCCGCCTCAGCGCTCGACCCGGTCTCGACCCAGAAGATCGAGGACACCATGGCCGAGCTCAAGAAGAGTTACACGGTCGTCATAGTGACGCACAACATGCAGCAGGCGGCCCGCATCTCGGACTACACGGGCTTCTTCTACATCGTGAACATGGGCGATCCGGGCCGGCTCTGGGAGTTCGACGAGACGGAGAAGATCTTCTCGAACCCCGAGCGCAAGGAGACGGAGGATTACGTCACGGGCCGGTTCGGCTAGACGATGCCAAGGGAGAGCTTTCAACACGAGCTCGACAACCTCACGGGCGACGTCCTCGACCTTGGCAGGGAGGTCGGCGCCTCTATCGAGAACATGGTCAGGGCGATGGAGACGGGTGATAAGGAGCTCGCCGCGCGCGAGCTCGGGGTGGACGTCCGGTACAAGGCGCGCGGGGCGGAGCTCGACCGGGACTCCATGATCCTGCAGGCCCGACAGGCCCCGGTCGCCGGCGACCTCAGGCTTCTCTACACCGTCCAGTCCGTCACGAACCACCTGGTCCGCTCGGGCGCCCTCTCTGAACACATCTGCCATGCCCTGGCCGAGACGGCCGGTGCAGAGCGGGACGAGGACCTCGAAGCCTCCCTGGTCGAGATGGCCCGCACGGCGCGAAACATCTTCAACGAGGGCCTCGACATCTTCGAGCACCGGGATATAGACCGCGCCCGCGACCTCCAGGCCAAGGACGACAAGGTGGACCTCCTCTACTCCGAGGCGATGAACCTTATAGCAAACCCCTCAGACTCCGGCGCCGGCGCCCCGGAGTGGCGGATGCGGGCCGCCCTCATGGTCCACTACCTCGAGCGCATCGCCGACCACGGCGTGGACATCGGCGGGAGTACCGTCTTCCTCGTCACCGGACAGCGCATAGAGGACGCCATGCGCCAGTACCTCGAAAGGGACATCAACCGCGACGACGACTGAGGGCAGTCGGTCTCACACCTCTCAGCACGCTTCGGGCTTGGGCCACGCTCCGGCTATCGCCCACGCTTTCAGCCTTCTCGATGCGTGGTGTTGTCCGGGGCGCAGGTCCGCCTCCTCCAAGAACCGCCAACCCACCGATCCCGTAGGGGCGCGTTTCAAACCCGCCCGCGCCCGAATAATGGCAAGCAAGGGCCTTCAGGCCCGAAGCGTGCTGAGAGCGACCGCTCCAGTTACCTTCTGCTACAATTGGCCGTAATACGTTTCGCAAGCAGGTGGTGTAGTGTCGTGAGGCTTACTCAGAAGAGCAAATACGCGGTGAGGGCGTTGGTCGAGATCGCCGTCAGTGGGCAAGAAGGCCCGTTGGGCGTGGCCGAGATCTCGCGCTTGCAGCGCATCCCGGAGAGGTTTCTGGAGCAGATCCTGTGCGAGCTCAGGCGCGAGGGGCTCTTGGAGAGCCGGCGCGGGGCGCACGGCGGCTACCGCTTCGCGATGCCGCCGGAGGAGATCTCCGTTCTGGACGTCGTCGAGATCCTGGACGGCGCGGTACGCCCGGCCCGGTGCTCTGCCGGCGGGGTCTGCTACATGGCCGACGCCCCCCTGTGCGTGACGAGCAAGGTATGGGACGAGGCCCGCGAGGCCCTCGAGTCGGTCTTCGGCCGCTACAGCATCGCCCAGCTCGCCGAGACCGAGCGCGAGGGCCGGGCCCAACGAGAGGCCGCCCACGCCGCCAAGTAGCCTCCTGGCCTACCTCAAGGGCCGCACGGATCTCTCGGAATCCGTCGTAGAAGTATCCGGCAAGAACTACCGCCTGACCCACCCCTCCGTCCCGGACGACCTGATCGACGAGCAGGAGTTCGACGAGGACGAACGCCTCCCTTACTGGGCCGAGATCTGGCCGAGCGCCATTGCGCTGGCCCGGCGGCTCTCGCGAGAAGACCTGGCCGGCAGGCGCGTCGTCGAGCTCGGCGTCGGCGTCGGCCTCCCGACCCTCGTCGCCCTCGACCGCGGCGCCCGTGTCCTCGCCACCGACTACTACGCGGCGGCCCCGGACTTTACCCGGCACAATGCAATGAAGAACGGCCTCCCCGAGCCCCAGACGGCGCTCCTCAACTGGCACCAAACGCCTGACGTCGGAGCCTTCGACCTCGTTATCGCCGCCGACGTCATGTACGAGGAGGGGAGCACCCGCTCCCTGTCCAGGCTCGTGCCGGAGCTGCTGGGGCCTGAGGGCGAGGCGCTCTTCGCCGACCCCGGCCGGCGCTACGAGCCGCTCTTTCGCGAGCTCATGCAGGCGAATGAATTCGAGTTCGAGACGGAGGAGACCAAAGTGGAGGTCGAGGGGCAGGACAGGGACGTCACCGTGCTGGTGCACAGGATCCGGCGCGGGTAGCGTGTCGGTGGAGATCGAGGCGGTACGGGCCCGGCCCTCAGATCTCGGCACCGTGCTGTCTATCTTGGAGGAGGCGGCCCTATGGCTCGCCTCGCGGGGGATACGCCAGTGGTTGCCAGGCACTTTCTGCCGCGAACGGATCGGGTCCCGGATCGGGCGCGGGGAGGTGTACCTGTTCGTGCTGGGTGGCCGGTCCGTCGGGAGCATGGTGCTCCAGTGGTCAGATGAGGAGACCTGGGGCGACGTACCGAACGACGCCGGTTATGTGCACGGGCTGGCGATTCGCCGCGACCAGGCCGGCAAGGGTCTGGGTCGCGAACTCCTGCGTTGGGCCGAGGCCCGCGTCGCCGACGCGGGCGCGGCGTACATGCGTCTCGATTGCGCCGCGGAGAACCGGACGCTCAACGATTACTACGCGGGGGCGGGGTTCCGTTACAGCGGGCGGGCGCACGTTTGCGGGTTGGAAGTATCCCGTTACGAGAAGACGGTCGGTGCCGCGGCGGAAGGATAGCGGGACTCCCCCTGCTATACTTTTTCACCGATGCTGCTGGACTCGCTAAACCCGACGCAACGCGACGCCGTAGAGCACACGGAGGGGCCCCTCCTCATCCTCGCCGGGGCGGGGAGCGGGAAGACCCGCGTGCTGACGCACAGGATCTCCTACCTCATAGACCAGGGGCTCGCGGCCCCCGAGGAAGTCCTCGCCATCACCTTCACCAACAAGGCCGCCCGCGAGATGAAGG
>CADCUW010000474.1 GCA_902805985.1 uncultured Rubrobacteraceae bacterium | reverse complement strand
TTGTACGAGGCCGTTCTGCGGGACGTTGACCGGTACGAGGAGCTCGCCCGCAGGGCCGAGGGCTTCGCGGACCACGAGCTGGCGGAGTTCTTCGGTGAGATACGCGACGAGAACCGGCGCAGGGCCGAGGAAGCCCGGCGCTTGCTGGCGCAGCGGATCGCAGAGTAGCGGCTTCCGAGAGGAGGAAGAGCATGAGGGTAGCTTTCATAGGTCCTGTGGGATCTGGCAAGAGCACCCAGGCGCAGAGGCTCTCCTGGGCGATGCCGTTCTACAACCGCATGCCGAGGCTCTCCACGGGGGAGTTGGTGCGGACCCAGATCGAGGCCCGGACGCCGTTGGGTACGCAGATAGAGGCTTATCACCACGCCGGAGATCCCGTCCCCGACGACGTCGTCCTCGGGTTGCTGCTGCCGCACGTGCGGACGGCCGGAGGGTTCGCCCTTGACGACTTCCCGGCCAACCTGGGGCAGGCGGAGGTTTTGGACGCGGAGCTCGCGGAGCGCAGCGCCGGACGGTTGCAGTACGTGATCTCGCTCGAAGGCCCCACGGACGATGAGCTCGTGGAGCGGGTCATCGGCGGCCGGGTGCACAGCCGGGCCACCGACGTCCCGTACCACCTGAAGAACGACCCGCCCCCCGGGTCCGACGAGAGGCTCGATCCCGGGCCGTTCGTGCGCCGGGAGGACGATACGGAGGAGGCGCTCAGGCGGCGTCTCGGCGCGTACCGCCGGGAGCACGAGCTCCTCAAGAGGCGATACGAGGGGCAGGGCGCGCTCAGGGTCGTCGACGCCCGGCAGCCGCTCGACGCGGTGGCCGAAGACGTGCTCGGCGCGCTCGAACATCCGGACAGGCCCGGGTACTACGCGGTCTAGGCGGAATTTTCCGAGGCGGAGGAGGGCCATTTGCCCGTAACGATCACCGAAAACACCAGCATAGACTACGATATCCAGGGCGAGGGGCCGCCGCTGTTGCTCGTGAACGGGCTCGGTTTCGGGCGGTGGGGCTGGTTCAAGCAGGTCCCGTCGTTCACCCGGCACTTCCAGACCATCACCTTCGACGTGAGGGGGGAGAGGAGCCTGGGCAACGGCGTCGCCGACCTCACCGGCGAGGTGGTGTCCCTCCTAGATCACCTCGGGGTTGGAAAGACGCACGTGCTCGGCACCTCTCTGGGCGGCTTCGTGGCCCAGGAGCTCGCGCTCGTGCGGCCGGACCTCGTGGACCGGCTCGTGCTTGTGTGCACGAGCTACGGGGGACGGGGACCCCAGGCGATGTCGCCCGGGGCTCTGGCGGACATGTTGGGGCTCGGGACCTTCAGCGCCGAGGCCGCGGCCCGCAAGGCGCTCGAGGCGGCGACGGGCGAGGTCTACCGGGCGGAGAAGCCCGACGAGTTCGAGCAGATCGTGCACTGGCGGCTGGCCGACTCGCCGTCCGCCGCCTCGTACTACGAGCAGGCAAAGGCGGGGGCCCGGTTCGACCTCTCCGGTGACGTCGGGCACATAACCTCGCCGACGCTCGTGATCCACGGCGCCGAAGACCGCTACGTGCCGCCCGCCAACGCCCGCGCCCTGGCCGACGCGATACCGGGCGCGAAGCTGCGGGTCCTCGAAGACGCCGGCCACCTCGTGTTCGTCGAGCGGTTCGCCGACGTGAACCGGGAGGTCGTGCGCTTCCTCAAATCCGGCGACGTCAGGCCGGCCCGCGCGACCGGTGGCCCGTCCACAGGGGAAGAGCCGGGAAAGCCCGAAGCGTGGTTCCGGGGTGTTATAAGCGCCCTCCGAGGCCGGGTAGCCAGGGCGAAGGCATGGATCGGGATCTCCTGAAGATCCACGTCCGACAGCGGGATAAAACGGGTAGACTGTGTTCCGCAATACATGCAGAGCGGCTTGTCTGGAGGACAGCATGAGCGAGAAGCGAACGGGCGGTAGCGAAACCATGGGACCAACGCCGGCGCCCTTTGATCTGTGGGCGCAGTGGATGCGGGCGAACATGGGCGCGATGAGCGCGGCGCCGGGCGCGAGCGTCCCCTGGCTCGCCTCGCCCGGCGTCTCCACCAAGGAGGACGGCGAGAACGTCCCAAGCGGCGTGCTGCGCAACGACCCCCTGCTCTCCACGATGGAGAAGCTGTGGGACGCGAACCCCGTGCAGAACGTCCTGCCCATAAACTGGGTCGAGATCTCCAAATCGTTGCAGACCCTCTGGCAGCGCGAGCTCTCCGACCCGGTGGGCGCCGCGCAGCGGGCCACGGACTTCAACGTGAAGATCTGGGGTGCCGCCTTCGAGAGTTGGCAGGACGCCGTCAACCGCTTCTGGGGCATCGAGGGCAAGAAGGAAGAGGAAGAAGAGGGCCGTCCGGACAACCGCTTCTCCGCGCCCGACTGGAGCGAGAACCCCTTCTACGAGACGCTCAAGGAATCGTACCTGCTCGCCTCCGAGTACCTCCTCAGCGAGGCCGAGGCGACCGACGGGCAGGACACCGACGAGCAGCGGCGCCTCAGGTTCCACCTGCAGCAGTTCGTGGACGCGATGGCCCCGGTCAACTACCTCCTGACCAACCCCGCGGCCCTCAAGCGGGCCTTCGAGACGGGGGGAGCGAGCCTCGCCGAGGGCGCCAGGAACCTGCTCGCGGACCTCGAAGAGGGCAGGATGAACATGACCGACGCCACGGCCTTCCAGCCGGGTGAGAACCTCGCGATCACGCCGGGCAAGGTCGTGTACAAGAACGAGCTCATAGAGCTGATCCAGTACGAGCCTACGACGGAGAAGGTCCGCGAGACCCCGATAGTCTTCTTCCCGCCCTGGATCAACAAGTACTACATCCTCGACCTGCAGCCGAAGAACAGCATGGTCAAGTACCTCGTGGACGAGGGCTTTACCGTCTTTATGACCTCCTGGAAGAACCCGGACGCCTCGATGGAGAACACCAAGTTCGAGGATTACATGACCAAGGGTCCGCTGGCCGCCGTCGAGGCCGTCAGGGACATCACTGGCTCGGAGAAGGTCAACCCGGTCGGCTACTGCGTCGGCGGGACGCTGCTCGCGGTCACGCTAGCCTGGCTCGCGGCGGGCGGGGACGAGAACCCGTTCAACGCCTGCACGTTCATGGTCTCCTTGCAGGACTTCGCCGACGTGGGGGAGACCGCGGTCTTTATCGACGAGCCGCAGATAGAGTTCATGGAGCGCCAGATGATGGAGCGCGGCTACCTCGATAACCGCAAGATGGCTAACATGTTCAACCTGCTCCGGTCGAACGACCTGATCTGGTCGAACGTCGTCAACAACTACCTGCTCGGCCAGAAGCCGCCGGCCTTCGACCTTTTGTACTGGAACTCCGACGGCACGCGCATGGCCCGCGACGCCCACTCCTTCTACCTCAGAAACACGTACCTTGAGAACAACCTCGTCAAGCCCGGCAAGGTCGAGATCAAGGGCCGCAAGATCGACCTCGGCACCATAGAGGGCGAGGCCTACGCCGTTGGCGCCGAGAAGGACCACATCGTGCCGTGGTACTCGGCGTGGAAGATCGGCCAGATCACCAACGCCAACACCCGCTTCGCGCTCGCCAACTCGGGCCACATAGCCGGCATGATCAACCCTCCAAGCAAGGAGAAGGGCCGCCACTGGGTCAACGAGTCCGGCGACGCCGGCTCCGCCACCACCGCCGAGGAGTGGCGCGCA
>CADCUW010000473.1 GCA_902805985.1 uncultured Rubrobacteraceae bacterium | reverse complement strand
CCGTACGGGGCGGCAGTCCTTTGAGCGGCACGAAGCTCATGCCAGGCAGCCCGTAGCGGCGCCCGGCCGACGCCGGCACGACCCCGATGCCGCCCCCGCCGAGCACGGCCGCGAAGTACTCCTCGTAGGTGGCGAAGCGGGGCCTCGCCCGGTCGCCCGGGAACGGTGGCACGGTCGGCAGCCGCCGCTCCCCGGCGAGGTCGCCTGGCGAGAGCGTCGTCGAGGCGGCCAGCGGGTGGTCGTCGGGCATCGCCGCGACCTGCCCGTCCTCCAGCAGCGGCACGTGGCCGAACCGGCCGCCGGCGGTCAGGACCTCGGCCGGCAGCCACACGAAGGCGGCGAGCACCGAGCCGTCTTTCAGGCCGGCCCAGGGGTCTGAGAAGTCGAAGTGGCGGGCCTCCACGCCCACGGCCGGGTGGGCCTCGGAGAAGGCCCGGTAGACGGGCGGGACGAGGTCTGTGGCGCAGGCGGCGCAGCCCAGCACGATCCGCTCCTCTTCGGTCCCGGCCGACCACCGCGCCGCGCCGACCGCCGCCCCCGCCTCCTCGAGCGTCCGGCGCGCCGCCCCCAGGAAGGCCTCGCCCGCGTCCGTGAGCGACACATGATGAGTGGACCGCTCCAGCAGCGCGACGCCCAGGAGGTCTTCCAGGCGCCGGATCTGCCTGCTCAGGGAGGGCTGCGCGATGAAGAGCCGCCTCGCGGCCCGACCGAAGTTCAGCTCCTCGGCCACCGCGACGAAGTAGCGCATGTGCCTGAGCTCGATCCCAAGGGGAACCCCAGAGGGAACCCCGAAGGGACTCTCGTCGGAAACCCTGGAAGGGTCATCGCGTGAAGGTCTCGGCACCATCGTCCCGGAAGTATAACCCGTTTATAGCCCGGGGCTATAACAGGAATAGCCCCTCGGTCTTTCCGTTCCGTCCCGGCCGGCCGTAGCATCACCCGGTAAAGGCGCGTGCCCCGCACGAGGGCTTCAGGCGCCACCACCGAAGGGAGCACACGATGGACGAGACGGCCGCATTAGGCGAGGCGAAGATCAGGGAGTTGGCCGACCGCGAGGAGATCAAGGAGGTCCGCCACCGCTTCGCGCTGGCCCTGGACACGAGGGACTGGGACCTGTTCGGCTCGCTCTTTGCCGACGAGGTCGACGCCGACCTGCCCGCCTTGGGCGTCCCGCGGGACACGGTGCCCAAGGCCGGGCTGATGGAGGCGTTCGGGCACTCCTTCCGCAGGCCGGCGTCGGAGATGGGCACGCAGCAGCTCTACGGCAACTTCCTCATCGAGGTGCGGGGCGACGAGGCGACGAGCAGCTCGTATCTCGTGGGCCATCACCACGTCCCCGGCCTCGAGGGCGGCGAGGACGCCACCCTGCGGGCGCGGTACGTGGACCGCCTCGTTAGGACGCCGGACGGGTGGAAGATCGCGGCGCTCGCGATCCAAGTCTTCTCCGTCGTGGGCAACCCGCGGGTGTTCGCCTGAGGCCGGACCGGAACGGCGGGACCGCCACGACGGAGCGCCAGCGGACCGCCCGCGGCCCGTCGGCGGAGTTCTGAGGGCTCCAGACGGCGTCGCCGGAGCACACGGCATCGAACGGACGAGCACATCACACTCGAAAGGACACCATGGAACCATCCGGCAGCATCGCTCTCGTCACCGGCGGTAGCTTCCCGGAAACCAAATTGTGGCGGATCTGCGCCCGATGGTACTCGAAGGTGCGCCCCGAGAAACGGTATCTGGCAAGCGTCTCCGGCTCGACCTTCACCTGAGATGCCACGTACTCGACCGCCGCGGGCGGGATCTCCCCGGCGTGGCACGGGAAACGAGCCTCGAGCTCAAAAAACTTGAGCGAAAGCGCGAACCCCAGACGGGTTGGACCGGTCTTGTTGCCGACCAGTGGCCAGTCGGTGTCGATCAGCGTCCAGCAGGCGATCAGGTCCTCGGGGTGCCACTCCCGGCGCACGTCCCCCTCCAACGGCCACGATTACGGGTAGCGAGCCCCCACGATGGTAGAGCGGAGACATCGGAGCGGAGTAACAGCTGCTGCTACCCGAGGTTACCTTGCGGCAAATGACACGGACCCGAGCTCTGGGCCGAATAAGGCGCTGCGGCGAGGCTATTCGCGCTGCCACGCGAGGCTTGCGAAGCGGTACGCCGGCCCGACGACCAAGATGCCCAACAGCACTGACAGCGTCACGAACATAAAGGTCGAGGTCGCCCAGAAGCTCAACAGGTAGAACCCCAGCGAGAGGGGCAAAAACGCCACCCACCCGAAAGCGCGAAGCCCCCTGCCCCACCACGCCCCACGGCGCGCGTAGAGGTACGCACCGCCGTTCTCGGCTAGCACCCATGCCCACAAGAACAGGGGGGCCGCCGTCGCGTAGCCTGGGCCCCTTTCACGCGCCCCCCCGACAACGCGTACCAGAGTAGAGCACCGATGATGAGGAGCGCGCCGATAGCAAGGTGAGCCGACAATCGGAAGCGCGAAGGGGGCTTGGGCTCCTCGATCCCGAGAAGCCATTCTCCCCTCTCCACGAAGGTCGCGTTCGACGGCGTGCTCATGCTACGAAGCATACTATCGGCATCCCGGCTTCGAAGGTCGGGCGACTCAACTTCTCAGAACCCCCTCAGCACGAAGTTCGCGGGATCGCCCTTCCACGAACTCTGGCGCATAGCGGCTCGCGAAGGGCGCGCCGCGCTTGTTCGGGTGCCATCATGAGGAGAGCGGAAGGAAGGTGGTGCCCGTGTCGACGAGCCTGTTCCCCATAGCGGCGACGGCTTTCTTGGTGGTCTTGGCGGTGGTGTTCGTCGTGTTCACCGCGAGGTACATCAGGACGCGTGCGGGGGGGCGAGGGCCCTTGGGCATGTTCTCCCAACCCCGCCATACGTTCGCCCAGTACGAGGAGGACGAAGGCGAGGGGAACGACACCGAAGAAGGCGGCGCCAAGACCGGCCGCGATGATCGGCAGAAGCCGGGTTAGTCCACGTGTCCCGCACCAACCGTCCCTGCACGTATCCCGGGGGCGAAGTTCCGAGAACACCCTTCCACGCACGCGGGTGAATAGGATAAGGGTCGGGCTACCCGCCCCGGCGGAGGTGCTCCCCGGACGCCTCGGGGCCGGACATGCCCTTGTCCAGTCTGAGGCCGCACGAAGGGCAGGAGGGGGAGTGCTCGGCGTAGGTGGCGCTTCCCTCGTCGTCGTCGAAGTGGGCCAGGAAGCGGAACGCACCTGCGTTCTTGATCTCCGACCATAGCCTGTGCCCGCAGCCTCCGCATAGGGTGAGCATCGTGGACGCCACGCTACCGTCCCGGCGGGCCCGTGCCATGCGCCGAAAGGTGCAGATCGGCCCGGGGAGGGCCAACTTGGCCCGAAAGGCGCACGACGGAGGGGCCGCGCGGGCACGCCCGACGGGGCACCGCCCAACGAAAGGGACCCCCGGCTCGCGATGAGCCGGGGGTCCGGTATGGTGCGTTGTCTGCCTCGGCTATCTCGCGCCGACCATCTCCTTGGCCTTCTCGGTGGGCGTCTTCTCGCGCCCCCCGTCCGCCGGTCCGGTCTCGGACCTGGCCTTCCTGCGCCGGTCCTCCTCCGCCCTTAGCCTGCGGGCCTCCTCGTCTAGACCGAGGTCCTTGCGCTCATAGCACATGGACTCATCCGCTCCTTCCGTGGTCGCCTGCGGT
>CADCUW010000472.1 GCA_902805985.1 uncultured Rubrobacteraceae bacterium | reverse complement strand
TCTGGTGGGCGCCCGATGCCGATGCGGACGCGGACAAAGTCGGGGCCTACGTTCTGGATGGTCGAGCGCAGGCCGTTGTGGCCGCCGGCCCCACCGCCGACCTTGACGCGGACGGTCCCGGGGTCGAGGTCGAGGTCGTCGTGGACGAGGATGAGGTTCTCGGCGCGGTGGCCGGCAACCGCCGAACCCGAGAGGTTCATGAACGTCGTTGGCTTGAGCAGGGTGACGTTCTTCGGGCCGACGGAGACGTCAGCTGACTCGGCTTTCTTCTTGCGGCGCCAGGAGCCGCCGTGGCGGCGGGCCAGCTCCTCGACGACGAGGTATCCGGCGTTGTGGCGGGTGCGCTCGTAGGAGCGGCCTGGGTTGCCGAGACCAACGACTACGGGGGACCCGGAAGGCCCCCCGCTGTCCTTGCGCTCGAAAAAAGAGCGGGCGAGCCTCAGGTTACCCGTTCTCCCCTTCGTCATTCTCTTCGGCGGGAACCTCGTCACCCTCGGCGGCCTCCTCATCGCCCTCGGCTTCCTCGGCGGCGGCAAGCTCCTCGTCGGACTCTTCCTCGACGATGCCGGCGGCCTCCATCTCCTCGTCCGTGATCTCCGTCGGCTGGGTAACCGTGGCGGCGACCTCTTCTGGGTCGGAGAGAAGCTCGACGCCTTCCGGGAGCGTCAGGTCGCCCAAAGAGAGGTTCTCGTTCATGCCGAGGGGGGTGACGTCCAGCGTGATCTCCTGCGGTATGTCTCCCGGCAGGGTCTCGACCTGGATCTCATAGGCGACCTGCTGCAGCACGCCGCCCTCCTCGGACCCGGCCGCCTCGCCGACCAGCGTGAGGGGGACGGTCACCTCGATCTTCTCGCGCATGTTCACCGGCGCGAAGTCAACGTGGACGAGCAGGCCGCTTACGGGGTCGCGGTGGGCGTCCACCACCCGGGCCGTCGAGTTGCCGGAGCCGAGGTCGATGTCGTAGAGGGCGTTGTCCCCGTAGTGGGTGAGGGTGTAGTCGAGCGTCCTCGTCTCGACCGCAAGGGCGGTGCTATCCCCGTCGCCGTAGAGGATCGCCGGGGTCATCCCGGAGGCCCTCAGCCGGCGGGCGGCGTTCTTGCCCCGCTCCCCGCGCTCGTTCGCCTGCAAAGTAACGTTGTCAGCCATTTCCTTCTCCTGCCCTCTTTAGAAGAGTTGGTTCTCGCCCATAAATACCTCGCTCACGGACTCGTCCGTAAAGACGTTCTTTATCGTGCTGGCGAGGATCGGTGCGATAGTAAGCGTCTTGATCTTAGACCGCGGCCGGCCGCTCTTCAAGGGAAGCGTGTCGGTTACGACGACCTCTTTGATCAGGGACTCCTCGATCTTCTCGTACGCGTTACCCGAGAGCTCGCCGTGCGTCGCCGCCGCCCGGACCTCGGTGGCCCCGTCTTCGACCAGGCGCGCGGCGGCGTTCACCAGGGTCCCGCCGGTGGCGATGATATCGTCGATCATGAGGACGCGCTTGCCCGCGACGTCGCCGATGACGTGCGTCACCTCGGAGCGGTCGGGCTTGTCGCGCATCTTGTTCACGATCGCCCACGGCAACCTGAGGTGTCCGGCGAGCTGCTTGGCGACCTTCACCTCGCCCGTGTCCGGGGCCACCACCACCGCGTCATCGGCGTCCTTGAAGCCCTGGTCCACGAAGTAGTCGACGAACGTGTGCATCGCCGTCAGGTGGTCGACGGGGAAGGTAAAGTAGCCCTCGATCTGGCCCGTGTGAAGGTCCATCGTCATGACGCGCTCAGCACCCGCGGCCTGGATCATGTTGGCGATGAGCCTCGCCGTTATGGGCTCGCGGGGCTTTGTCTTGCGGTCCTGGCGCGAGTACGCGTACCAGGGGATGACCGCAACGATCCGCTTGGCCGAAGCCCGCTTGGCCGCGTCTATCATGATGAGTAGCTGCATCAGGTTCTCGTTGACGGGCTCGCACAGCGACTGGATGATGAAGATATCGGCCCCGCGCACGCTCTCGAGGTAGCGGGCGTACAACTCACCGCCGGGGAACTTGACGAGCTCGACCCCGCTCAGTTCCATGTCGATCCGGTCGGCCATTCTCTCGGCCAGCTCCGGGTATCCCTGGCCGCTGACGATCATCAGCCGCTTCTCCGTGTTCTGCGTCAGGTGGCCGTTCTGCAGCACCGCGCTAGTCCCCCTTCTCGTCTTCCATGGCTCTCTTCCTCCGGCTCTGCGGTGACTCCTTGATCGCGCGCGCCGGGGCGCCTACGGCGAGCCTGCCCGGCGGCACGTCCTTGCTCACGACGCTCCCCGCCCCCGTGTACGAGTCCGCCCCGATTGTAACCGGCGCGATAAGGTTCGTGTTCACGCCCGTGAAGGCCCCGTCCCCGATGCTGGTCCGGCTCTTGTTCTCCCCGTCGTAGTTGGCGGTGATGGTCCCGGCACCTAGGTTGGCCCCCTCCCCTATCTCCGTATCCCCGACGTACGAGAGGTGGGGAACCTTGCTCCCCCGGCCGACCCGCGTGTTCTTGATCTCGCAGTAAGCGCCTACCTTGGACCCCTCCTCGAGCACCGTCCCCGGCCGCAGGAAAGTGTAAGGTCCGACGTTCACGCTCTCGCCGACCGTAGCACCCCGTCCGACGGAGTGCTCGACCTGGGCGCCGTCGCCGACCGTGGTGTCGACGAGGTCGGCGGAGGGTCCGATCACGCAGTCCGAGCCTATCTTCGTGGCGCCGCGCAGGAAGCTGCCGGGCAGGATCACCGTGTCGCGGCCTATCTCCACGGTCGCCTCGATATGGGTGCTCGCCGGGTCCCTGACCGTCACCCCGTCCCTCATGTGCGCGTCGAGTATCCTGCGGCGCAGGATCTCCTCCGCCCGCGCGAGCTGCGACCGGTCGTTGACGAGGTTCGCCTCCTCAGGGTTCTTCAGCCTGTACGTGACCGCCCGGCTCCTCCGCCCGATGACCTCCAGAACATCCGTGAGGTACAGCTCCCCCTGAACGTTGCCGGACTCCAGGCCCGCGATGGCCTCCCGGATCTCCGCCAGCTCGAAGGCGTACAACCCCAGGTTGACCAGCCGGTTCTTCCGCTCGGCCTCGCCCGCGTCCCGCTCCTCGACGATCCTGACGATCCCGGCCTCCTCCACGACCCGCCCAAGCCCGCTCGGGTCTTCGAGCTTCGCCACGAGCACGGTCGCCCCGACCCCCGCCGAGCGGTGGCGCTCCAGAAGCTCCCCCAGCGTCGCGTCGGAGATCAGGGGCCCGTCCCCGTTCACGACGAGCAAAACCCCGTCCTCCTGCCCTTCGAGCGCGTCCAGGGCGACCCGCACCGCGTCCCCGGTGCCCCGCTGTTCTCTTTGAAATACGGGTGTTGCGTCCGGGGGCAACACGGCCTCGACCAGGTCGGCCTGGTGGCCCACCACGACGAAGAGCCCCTCCGGGAGGAGGGGCCTGGTCGCCTCGATAACGTAGTTGACCATCGGTACGCCGCACAAGGTGTGCAGCACCTTCGCCCGGTTGGACTTCATCCGGGTCCCCCTGCCGGCGGCCAGGACCACGGCGAAGATCGGCGAGCTCTCGGACATCGGTTGGCGCTTCTCCTTAATCTAGCCATCCGTCGCGCCCGGGGCTGGGGCGGCAGGATTCGAACCTGCGATCCCGGGACCAAAACCCGGTGCCTTGCCTCTTGGCCACGCCCCAAAAAAC
>CADCUW010000471.1:11960-12273 GCA_902805985.1 uncultured Rubrobacteraceae bacterium | reverse complement strand
CGTGACGGGGGCCGCGAAGGGCATCGGCCGGGCGACCGCCGAGCTCTTCGCCAGGGAAGGGGCGAGGCTCGTCATAAACGACGTGGACGAGGCCGGGCTCAAGGACCTGGAAGGCCGACTCTCCGGCAACGGTGCCGAGGTCGTCTCCGTCGTCGGGGACGTTTCTGTGGTGGACGACGCGAGGCGGATGATCGGGGCCGCGGCCGAGTCATTCGGGCGGGTGGACGTGCTCGTGGCGAACGCCGGGGTTATCCCGCTGAACAACATCGTTGACGCCACACCCGAGGACTGGGACCACGTAATGGCCGTTGAC
>CADCUW010000471.1:0-11950 GCA_902805985.1 uncultured Rubrobacteraceae bacterium | reverse complement strand
GTTCGTGGCGTCCGGGATCACCAAGCACCTCGCCGTCGAGTGGGCGGCCCGCGGCATCCGCGTGAACGCCGTGGCACCCGGCACCATAACGACCGAGGCCGTGGCGGAGCTGCCGGAGGAGTACAAGGCTCCCATGAAGGAGGCGCATCCCATAGGTAGGCTCGGGGAGCCGTCTGAGGTGGCAAACGCCATCCTCTTTCTCGCCTCCGACGAGGCCTCGTTCGTGACCGGCGCGATCCTGCCGGTGGACGGCGGCTACCTTGCCCGGTAAGGCGCCGCGCCCGACGCGGGAGAAGGAACCTTGAAGAGAACCGGGTACGAGGACTTGAAGCGCGAGGCTTGAGGGAGCCCCGAGAGAACGAGGAGGAGTAGCGGTGAGAGGTTCAATGGTTCGGGTATTTTTGGTGCTTGCGCTGGCGCTGGTCGTCACGGCTTGCGCGGGAGGCGGCGGGGGAGGCGGGGATCAGATCACGGTCGGTTACGCCGGCCCGACGCTCAACAACGCGTTCTTCGTCGGCCTCCAGAAGGGCGTCAAGGACGGCGCGAAGGAGCACGGTTTCGAGCTCAAGGAGACGAACGCCAACGGCGATGCGGGCGCCCAGTTCAACCAGACCCAGGACCTGATCACCCAGGACGTCGACGCCCTCGTCCTCGTCCCGATAGACGCCAACGGCATCGTGCCCGCGGTCCAGGCCGCCAATAACGCGGATATCCCCGTCTATACCCTCGACCGCGGCGCCGAGGGCGGCGAGCTCGCCAGCGTCGTCGAGACGAACAACATCGAGGCCGGCAAGAAGGGCGCTAATTATATTGTCGACCTCCTCGAAGAGCGCTACGGCGAGCCGCGGGGCAACGTGGTGGACCTCCAGGGCCTCGTCGGCACGACCGCCGCGGAAGATAGAGAGACCGGCTTCCAGCAGGTCATGAAGCAGTACCCTGACATCGAGATCGTCGCCAACCAGCCGGCGGACTTCGACCAGGAGAAGGCCCTCAACGTCACGACCAACATCCTGCAGGCAAACCCCGAGGTCGACGCCATCTTCGGCGCCAACGACGACAACACGGTCGGCGCCATCCGCGCCATAGACTCCGCCGGCCGCTACGAGCCGCCGAGCAGCGACGAGCACATCTACGTCGTCGGTATCGACGGCACGGCCCAGGCGCTCCAGGCCATCCGCAACGACAAGCAGACCGCCACCGTCAGCCAGAACCCCGTCCAGATGGCCCGCACCGCGATGGACTTCATCGACCAGCAGATAAACCAGGACAAGACGCCCCCGAAGGAGTACTTCTACCCGACGATCGTCATCGATAAGGAGAACATAGACAGCCAGGAAGTAAAGGAATACGGTATCTGGAGCAACCAGGTCAAGTAGGTTCTGAGGCTTTAAGGTTCGAGGTATGAGGGGTGCGGTGCGCGGCCCGGGGTCCGAAGTCGCGCACCGGATCACGCGCAGAGGACGGTGGTCGCGGCGACGTCTCCACAAGCCTCAGAGCCTGAAACCCAAAACTTCAAGTCGAGGAGGTCCATGAGCGAGACGGCCCTTGTTATGGAGGGCATAGACAAGAGGTTCCCGGGCGTGCACGCGCTCAAGGGGGTGGACCTGTGCGTGGGGCGCGGGCAGGTCATGGGCGTCGTCGGGGAGAACGGGGCCGGCAAGTCCACCCTAATAAAGGTGCTCGCCGGGGCCTACCGGCCTGACGGCGGACGCATCGTGGTGGACGGGGAGCAGCTCGAGGCCGGCAACCCGTCCGACTCTTTAGCGGCCGGCATCGCCGTGATCTACCAGGAGCTGAGCCTCGTCCCTGAGATGAGCGTGGCCGAGAACCTGTTTCTCGGGGACATGCCCTCGCGCGGCCCGGTGCTCGACCGCCGCGAGGCGCGGACCCGGGCGCGGCGTCTGCTCGCGCGCGTCGGGCTCGACGACCTTAGCACGGGCGCGCCGGTCCGCTCGCTCAGGCTCGGGGTGCGCCAGCTCCTCGAGGTGGCAAAAGCGCTCCACCGCGACGCCCGCATCCTGGTCATGGACGAGCCGACGAGCGCCCTGCAGAGCTCCGAGATACAGGTTCTCTTCGAGGTCGTGCGCGACCTCAGGCGGGAAGGCATCTCCGTCATCTACATAAGCCACCATCTAGAAGAGGTCTTCGAGATCTGCGACGCCGCCACCGTCATGCGCGACGGCGCGGTCGTCGGCTCCAGGCCGATAAACGAGTGGACCACGGAGTCCCTCGTGCAGGCGATGGTCAACAAGCGCCTCGACTCCCTCTTCCCGAGCCGCGAGCGGAAGCTCGGAGACGTGGCGCTCGAGGTGAAGAATCTCAGCCTGGAGCCGCGGGTGCGGGAGGTTTCATTCAGCGTGAGGGAGGGGGAGATCCTGGGCCTCGCCGGCGTCGTCGGCGCGGGCCGCACAGAGACGCTAAAGACCATAGCCGGCGTCACGCCCGCGACCGGCGGCGAGATCCTGGTCAGGGGGCAGGGGCGGAAGATACGCTCCGTCTCCGAAGGCCTCGACGCGGGCGTCGTGTACGTGCCGGAGGACCGGGGGACCGAGGGACTCGTGCATTCGGCGACGATCAACGAGAACATGATCCTGAGCGTGCTCGACCGTATAAGCCGCGCGGGCCTCGTGGACGGGGGGCGCTACCGATCCTTCGGGCAGAGGCTCAGGGACCGGTTCGGCGTGAGGGCGTCGTCCCTCAAGCAGGAGGCCGGGCAGCTCTCGGGCGGCAACCAGCAGAAGGTCGTGCTGGCGCGGGCGATGGCGACCGAGCCTTCGGTAGTGCTCCTCGACGAGCCGACGCGGGGGATAGACGTGGGGTCGAAGAGCGAGATCTACGAGCACATGCTGGGGATCGCGGCCGGGGGCGGGGCCGTGGTGATGGTCAGCTCCGAGTTCCCCGAGCTTCTAGGTATGGCCGACCGCATCGTGATCATGCGCGCGGGCAGGGTGGTCGGTGAGATCTCAGGCTCCGAGGCCGACCAGGAGAAGATCCTTGAGTACGCGACCTCAGGGACGGAGGACAACGGCGTGGAACCGACGAGCGGGGAGGAGGACTAGGCCGTGGCCGAAGAGCGCGCCGCCGGGGCGGAGCCCGGCAAGGAACAGGCCCCGCAGGAGGGCTCCGGGCGGCGGGGGGTGAGGGGCATCCTCTCCCGCTCTCTCACCGGCACGGGGCCGATACTGGCGGCCTGGATTCTCTTGTGCGTCATCCTCGCCCTCTTCGCCCCGAACTTCCTGGAGTTCGACAACTTTACCCAGATAGTCGTGCAGTCGGCGGTCATCGGCATCGCCGCCGTGGGCATGACGTTCGTCATCATCACGGCCGGCATAGACCTCTCGGTAGGCTCCATCGTGGCGCTTACGGGGATGCTGGCCGCGATCTCCATGCAGGGCGGGGTCCCCGGGTTCGTGGGCATCCTGGTAGCTCTAGGGGCGGGGCTCCTGATCGGGGCCTTCAACGGCTTCTCGACGACGTACTTCGGCATCACGCCTTTTATCGTCACCCTGGCCGTCCTCTCTATGGGCCGCGGCCTGACCCTCGCCGTGAGCAGCGGCCAGACGGTCTTCGGCTTCCCGGCGAGCTTCACGTTCGTCGGGCAGGCGGAGATCCTGGGTGTCAGCCTCCTCGTGTGGCTGACGCTCGCCGTCTTCGCGATAGGCTACTTCGTCCTCTCCCACACGGTCTTCGGCCACCAGGTCTACGCCATCGGCGGCAACAGGGAGGCAGCGAGGCTTGCCGGCATCCCCGTGCGGCGGGTCTCTTTTCTGGTGTACGCGATCTCCGGCCTCTGCGCCGGCCTCTCGGCCGTGGTACTTACGAGCCGCCTGAACTCAGCACTTCCCTCCGCGGCCGAAGGGCTGGAGCTCCAGGTCATAGCGGCCGTGGTCATCGGGGGGACCTCCCTCTTCGGGGGGCGCGGCAGCATGGGCGGGACGCTCGTGGGCGTACTCCTGATCGGCACGCTCAACAACGGCCTCACCCTGCTCAACGTCCCGCCCTTCTGGGTCCAGTTCGTCCAGGGTGTGGTGATCTTCCTCGCCGTTCTCGTGGACGCCCTGAACCGCCGCCGCGAAGGCAGGGCCGGTTGACGGAGACGAACCCATGACGCCCCGCGAGGTCAGGGTCGTGCCGCACGATCCAACCTGGAAGGAGAAGTTCGAGTCAGAGGCCGCCGAGCTCCGCTCGGCTCTCGGGGACGAGGCCCTCGCCGTCCACCACATCGGCAGCACCTCCGTGCCGGGTCTCCAGGCCAAGCCGACGATAGACGTCCTCGTCGAAGCCCGGGACCTTGAGAAGTTGGACGACCTCGAAGGGGCGATGGCCGAGAGAGGCTACGAGGCGTGGGGAGAGTACGGCATCCCCGGGAGACGCTTCTTCACGAGGGGTCTCGGGGCCGCGCGTATCGCCAACGTCCACATCTTCGGTGCGGGCACCTCCGAAGTGGAACGCCACCTGGCCTTCAGAGATTACCTGACCAAACACCCCGAAACCGCCCGCGTCTACGGAGGCTTGAAAGAGGACCTCGCCGAAAAGTTCCCCACGGACATGGAAGCCTACATGGACGGCAAAGACGCCTTCGTGAAACAGACCGAGAGGGAGGCCCTCTCCTGGAGTCGCGTCCCGGACAAGGCGGGCTGAAATGCTGAGAGCGAGGCCCGAGAGGTGCAGCGTGCCGAGAGCGAAGCCGGAGCGTGCTGAAAGGCGCGCGGCGCCGTGCTGACGGCCGTGATCGCCGACGACCTGACGGGGGCTGCCGACACGGGCGTCCAGTTCGCCCGCGCCGGCTACCGAACCGCCGTCGTCTTCCGCGGGGAGCCGGTGCCGCCAGAGGGCCTCGACGCCGTCGTCTTCGACACGGACTCCCGCACGCTGCGCCCCGGCCTCGCCGCCCGGTACGTCGCGGAGGCCGGGCGCGCCGCCCGCGCCGCCCCGCTCGTCTACAAGAAGTTCGACTCCACCCTGCGCGGCTCGGTCGCCGCGGAGCTCTCCGCCGCCTTCGAGACCGCCCGCCGCCGGCGCGCCGTCGTCGCCCCGGCCTTCCCGGCCGCCGGGCGGACTACCGTCGGCGGCACCCAGCTCGTCCACGGCGTCCCGGTCCACGAGACCGAGATGAGGAACGACCCGCGCACCCCCGTCCGGGAGGGGCACGTCCCGGCGCTTCTCGGCCGTTGGTCCTCCTCCGTCGGCACTCTGGGCGTCGAGGACCTCGAAGACCCCGAGAACGTTCGCCGCGCCCTGGACATAAATGAGTGGACCGTGGTGGACGCCGAGCGCGACGCTGACCTGGAAGCCCTGGTGCGGGCCGTCCCCGACCCGAGCGCGGTCCTCTGGGCCGGCTCGGCGGGGCTGGCGCTGGCGCTCGGCGCCGTCCACCCGGGGCCGCGTCCCGCGGAGCCTGCGGCTTGCTTCGCGAAGGCGCGCTCCGTGCTGGTCGTCATCGGATCGCTGAACGCCGCGTCGCGGGATCAGCTCGACGCGCTGGTCGGGCGGTACGGGGAGGTGGCCGTCCCGGTCGGCCCGGGCTCGGCGATCACGGTCCCCGAGGTGGTGGACACGGCCAGGAACATCCTCTCCGGAGGTCCGTGCGCGGTCGTGCACTCCTCGGGTAGGGCCTCGTCTTCGGCCCGGGGTCAGGTCATGAGGGCGCTCTCGGGGGCCGCCGCCGCACTCGCCGGGGAGGGGTTGTTCGACGGGCTGGTGCTGACAGGGGGCTCGACCGCGGTCTCGGTCTCGCGGGCGCTCGGGGCCTCCGGTATCCGGCTCGCCGGGGAGCTCGAGGCCGGCGTGCCGGTGGGAGCCCTGATCGGCCCCGGCCCCTACACCGTCGTGACGAAGGCCGGCGGCTTCGGGAGGCCGGACACGCTCGTGGGTGCCGTGGAATCGCTCTTGAAGGGAGACGCACAGAAGTGACGCCGCCGCTCGTAGCCGTGACGATGGGGGACCCGGCCGGTATCGGGCCGGAGGTAATCGCAAAGACGTTCGCCGACCCCGACTTCCACGCCCGAAACCGCGCCCTGGTGGTCGGCGACGCCGGGATGCTGGACCGCGCCGCCCAACTGCTGGGCCTGACGCTGGAAATCAACGAGATCCCGGAGCCCGAAGACGCCGCCTTCGGGCCCGGAACCGCCGACGTCTTGCAGGTCGGCGAGCTTCCGCCCGACCTGCCCTTCGGGGAGCTAGACTCCAGGGCGGGCGACGCGGCCTTCCGCTACGTCGAGCGGGCGACGAACCTCGCGAACGCGGGCCGCGTGGCGGCGATAGCGACAGCTCCCCTGAACAAGGAGGCGATGCACCTCGCCGGCCACGGGTACCCGGGGCACACCGAGATCCTGGCCGCCCTCACGGGCACCGGCGACTACGCCATGATGCTCGTCACCGACGAGTTGAAGGTCATCCACGTGAGCACCCACGTCTCCCTCAAGGAAGCCATAGAGCGCGCCCAGCCCGAGCGCGAGCTCGCCGTCATACGCCTCGCCCACGAGTCCCTGAAGAGGCTCGGCGTGGAGAGCCCCCGCGTTGCCGTGGCAGGCCTCAACCCACACGCCGGGGAGAACGGCCTCTTCGGCAAGGAGGACCTGGAGAAGATCCGGCCCGCCGTCAAGGCCGCCCTGGAGGAGGGTATAGACGCCAGCGGCCCGTGGGCGCCCGACACGGTGATGATGCGCGCCCGGCAGGGGCACTTCGACGTGGTCGTCGTCCAGTACCACGACCAGGGCCACATCCCCGTAAAGCTCATGGGCTTCGACACGGGCGTCAACGTCACCGTCGGCCTCCCGTTCTTTCGCACCAGCGTGGACCACGGCACCGCCTTCGACATCGCAGGAACCGGCAAGGCCGACCACGCGAGCCTGAAAGCAGCCCTTGACCTCGCCCGCACTCTAGCCGGCGCCGGAGAGGGGAGCTAGGTGATGGCGCCGGGCGAAACGGGCTGGAACCGCAACTACGTAGAGGCAAACGGCATACGGATCCATTACGCCCGGCAAGGGGCGGGAGAGCCGCTGGTCCTGCTCCACGGCTGGCCCGAGTTCTGGTACGTGTGGCGCAAGAATATAGGCCCGCTCGCAGAACGCTTCGACGTGATCGCCCCGGACCTCAGGGGATTCGGGGAGTCGGAGAAGCCGGGGCTGCCCGATCCCCCGGGCCGGCTGCGCGATGATCTGGTAGAGGATCTGCGCGGGCTCGCCGACGCCCTCGGCCTCGAGAAGATCGGCATCGTGGGCCACGATGTCGGGTCGTTCGTGGCCCAGGGGTTCGCGGCGAGGTACCCTGAGAGGGTCAGCGGGCTGTTCTTCTTCAACTGCGTGTACCCGGGGATAGGAAGGCGCTGGCTGGAGCCCGACAGCGTCGCGGAGATCTGGTACCAGTCCCTCCACCAGCAGCCGTGGGCCGCGGACCTCGTGGGATCGAGCCGGGGGGCGTGCGGGATCTACCTCAAGCACTTCCTCGACCACTGGTCGCACGAGCCGGGGACTTTTGATGAGGACTTCGAGGCGTGGGTGGACAACTTCATGCGGCCGGGCAACCTGCAAGGAGGCTTCGACTGGTACGCGGGCACGGCGGAGGCGAGGATGAAGATGATGCGCGAGGGCGCGCCCGATCTGCCGAAGATCGAGACGCCCGCGTACTTCCTGTGGGGCGAGAGCGACCCGATCCTGAAGGTGCGCTGGGCCGACCGGCTCGGGGACTACTTCGCGGATTTCGAGCTCGAACCGGCGCCCGGGGCGGGCCACTTCGTCCACTACGAGAGGCCGGATCTCGCGAACGACCGGATCACGCGTTTCTTCTCGGGGCTGTAGAGTAGGTGCGGGAGAGCGGAAGGAGCAGGGTTTGGAATTCCCGAAGGTAGTAAAGGTCAGGCAGACCTTCCCCCGTCCCCGCGTCGAGGACGTGGAAGGCACGGTACGCGAGCAGCTCCAGAGGGAAGAGATCTCGTCCGCCGTCAGGCCCGGCATGAGCGTGGCGGTCACCGCCGGGAGCCGCGGCATCGCGAGGATCGACGAGATCCTGCGCGCCGTCATAGATGGGCTCAAGGAGATGGGGGCCGAGCCGTTTATCGTGCCGGCGATGGGGAGCCACGGCGGGGCGACGGCGGAGGGGCAGGTCGAGATCCTGGCCTCTCTGGGCGTCACGGAAGAGTCTTGCGGGGCGCCGATCCGGTCATCGATGGAGACGGTCGAGATCGGGGAGACCGCCCGCGGCATCCCGGTCTTTATGGACAGGATCGCCTCCGAGGCCGACGGCGTGGTGGTCGTCAACAGGATCAAGGCCCACACGGACTTTCGCGCCGAGGTGGAGAGCGGCCTCCTGAAGATGGCCTCCATCGGCCTCGGCAAGCACGCCCAGGCCCTCGCCCTGCACGGCTACGGGGTTGAGGGTATCCGCGACTTCATGGTCGAGGTCGGCGAGGAGGTGCTCGATTCCGGGCACGTCCTGTTCGGGGTCGGCATCGTGGAGAACGCCTACGACGAGCCGGCGATGATAGAGGCCATTCCCACCCGCGAGATCCCGGCCCGCGAGCGCGAGCTGCTTCGCTACTACATGGGTATGATGCCCGTCCTTCCCGTCTCCGACATAGACATCCTGTACGTGGACGCTCTGGGCAAGAACTACTCGGGGACGGGGATGGACACAAACGTGATCGGGCGCTTCAGGATACTCGGCGTCGCCGAGCCCGAGACCCCGAACGTCAAGTACCTGATCGTCGGCGACGTGAGCGAGGAGTCCCACGGAAACGCCCTTGGCGTCGGCCTCGCCGACCTGACCACCGAGCGGCTCGCAGGCCAGATCGACCGCGACGCCATGAACGCCAACGTCATCACGAGCACCTTTGTCGAACGCGCCAAGGTCCCGATGGTCCTCTCAACTGACGAGGAGGCCCTGCAAACCGCGGTCCGCTGCAACTGGGGCGTCCCGCCGGAGGAGACCCGGTTCGTCCGCATCCCGAACACCCTGCACCTGGAGCACCTCTACGTCTCCGAGAACCTCGTAGAAGAGGCGCTCGCCAACTCCGACGCCGAGGTCGTCTCGGGCCCCGAAGAGCTCCGCCTCGACGCCGACGGGTCTCTTGGCGGGTTCTGGGAGACGCCAACCAAGAGGCCTGAAACCTCAAGCCTGAAACCTCAAGCCTGAAACCTCAAGCCTGAAACCTCAAAAAGGAGAAGCCTTGGATCTCAGCTCGCTCTCCGCCCCGAAGATCGTCGACCTCTCGGTGACCGTCTCCGAGCGCCTGCCCGGCACCTGGCCCGGCCACATGACCTTCGCCCACCACAACTGGAACTGGTTCGCCGAAGTAGACGGGCCGACGGGAAAGACGAAGAGCACCGCCCCATACCAGACCAACTTCTTCGTCATTGACGAGCACTGCGGCACCCACTTCGACGCCCCGACCCACTTTATCCCGCCCCCAGACTCCGGCCTACCCCTGGCAGGCGACCTCGGCGCCCAGACCGGCGACAAGGTCCCCCTCGAAGACCTGATGGGACCGGCGGTCGTCGTTGACGTGAGCTCCCTGTCCGGCCAGGGAGAGCCGGGCGTCAGCCCTTTCATCGAGCCGGACCACGTGAAGGCCTTCGAGGAGGAGCACGGCGGGCTCGTCGAGGGCGAGGTCGTCCTCTTCAAGACCAACTGGGACCGGTACTACGTCGAGGGTGAGGAGGGCGAGAAGTACCTGAGCGGCTCCCTCGTCACCGAGCGGCACCCCGGGTGGCCCGCCCCCTCGCCGGAGACCGCCGTCTACCTGCACGAAAAGGGCGTAAAGACCATCGGCATCGACGCGCCGAGCATCGGCAGCGCCCACGACGGCGTGCCCGTCCACCAGGAAGGATTGGGCCGGGGCATGAGGTACGTCGAGCTTCTGACCAACCTCTCGGAGTTGCCGGTGCGTGGGGCGTACTTCGTCTTCCTGCCCGTCAAGATAGCCGGCTCCTCCGGCGGGCCGGGCCGGGCGATGGCGCTGTTGCCGCGAGGCGGGTAGTGACGAAGATCCGCGACCTGTTCCTGCTCCTCCCCTTCGTCCTGACGGGCGGAGTTCTGGTCGCGTACAGCCTCGTGATGAGCCTGTTCGCGGTCCACCGGGTAGACTCGTTCGCCGCCTTCTCGCCGTTTCTCCTGGCCGGGACCGCGCTCCTGTTCCTCGGTCCGGCCGTGGTCGTCGTGGTCCGCCGGTCCTCGTAGGCAGCGCCTACCCCGC
Source organism: uncultured Rubrobacteraceae bacterium (assembly GCA_902805985.1). Classification (GTDB taxonomy): domain Bacteria; phylum Actinomycetota; class Rubrobacteria; order Rubrobacterales; family Rubrobacteraceae; genus Rubrobacter_D. Next base: position 1,758 of record CADCUW010000471.1, on the reverse strand, counting down.
GCCGGCACGGCAACTTCTCCGGGTGTGGTAGCGTATCCGCGGGGAAGATCTCAACCGGCGAGGGAGAGGTGGATTTTGCAACTCTTCGAGAAGCTCATAGAGTACCCGGACGCCGAGAGGCTGGTACTAGACAATACGCGTCTGCTGCCCGTGGAGGAGACGCCGCTCGGCGAGGCTTTAGGCCTCGCGCTGGCCGAGGACCTGCGGGCCACGGTGGATTCGCCGCCGTTCGACAACAGCGCCGTGGACGGCTACGCCGTACGGAGCGTTGATGCCGAGCCGGGGAGAACTTTTCGGGTTGTGGACGAGGCGCCGGCGGGGCGTCCGGCGGAGAAGGGTGTCGGGGAGGGCGAGGCGATCAAGATCTTCACCGGCGGCGTCATCCCAGAAGGCGCCGACGCCGTCGTGATGGTCGAGAACACCTCCGGCTGGGGCGAGAGCTTCGAGCTGAAGAAGGCCGCATCAGGAGGACAGAACATCAGGGACGCGGGCCAGGACACCCGCGAGGGGAACAAGATCCTGCACGCCGGGACCGAGATCGGGGCGCCCGAGATCGCGCTCGCCGCCACCCAGGGCTACGGGACACTGCCCGTCTACCGCAGGCCGAAGGTCGTCGTGCTCTCTACCGGGACCGAGCTCGTCGAGCCGGGGAGTCGCGAACTCTCCCCCGGTGAGATCTTCGACTCCAACTCCTACGCCATCGTCGCCCAGTCTCGCGAGGCGGGCGCAGATGCCCGCCGCCTCTACGCCGCCTCAGACGACGCCGCGACCCTGCGCGCCGCGATAGAGGAGGCGCTCGAGACGGCGGACGTGGTCGTCACGAGCGGCGGCGTCTCGGTGGGGGAGAAGGACCTCGTCAAGAGCACGCTGCTCGACCTCGGAGTGGAGCAGGTCTTCTGGGGCGTGAAGTTCAAGCCCGGAAAGCCCCTGTTCTACGGTAAACGGGACGAGACCCGCTTCTTCGGCCTCCCCGGCAACCCGGTCTCGGCGATGGTCTGCTTCGACCTCTTCGTTCGCCCCGCCCTGATGCGCATGATGGGCCGCGTGGACCGCAGGAGGCCGCGTATAGAGGTCTATTTCGAGGAGGACGTCGTCAACAAGTTCGGCCGGATGCACGCCATGAGGGTCGGCCTTCAGAGGACGGAGAAGGGCTGGCTCGCCCGCTCCGTCGGCGCCCAAGGCTCAGGCCTCGTAAGCTCCCTGACCAGAGCCGACGCCCTGGCCCTCATAGGTCCCGAGTCCGAAGGTGTCCGGGCCGGCGAGCCCGTGGAGGCCATCGTGCTGCGCGAAGAGAGGCTGATTTGAGGTTCGAGGCGTTGGATTTTGAGGCATTGAGTTTTAGGTTTCGGGTGCCTGGGAGTGCTCCCGTGCGTGTATCCGACGTTACGGAGGACGCCCTCGGGATCCCGGGCGAGAGTGGGTTTTCGGCCTGATGCCTGGACCCTCAAAACCTGGAACCTCGGACCTCAAAACCTGCAACCTGAAGCCCAGCTTGAAGCCCGGTTCAAGGTCGGGAGATCCGGGTCCGGTGGTAGAATACGGTCCCCATGTTTGACTCGGATCTCGAAGACAACGTATTCCGCAGGAGGCTGCTGAAGGAGGTCGCGCCGGGCGTTCCGGTGAGCTTCTCCTTCTATTCGCCCTCGGTCAAAGTGCAGGTGATGTTCCCGGCGGAGCACATGCCGGGGGCCAACGGCCGGTACGTCGGCAACGGGGTGACCATCGAGTTCGTGCCGGAGGACGGGGCGGCGGTCGAGC
>CADCUW010000470.1 GCA_902805985.1 uncultured Rubrobacteraceae bacterium | reverse complement strand
CCGAGGTGGAGCATCCCGGTCGGGCTGGGGGCGAAGCGTACCCGGACCTCCGTCACGGGGCTACCTCTCCTGCAGGAGGCAGACGGCCTGGGCGGCGATGCCCTCTCCCCTGCCGGCGAACCCGAGCCGTTCGCTCGTGGTGCCGCGCACGCCCACCTGCGAGAAACCCACGCCCAGGGCGCCGGCGAGGTTCTCCCGCATGGCTTCGCGGTGGTCCCTGATCTTGGGCCGCTCGCAGACCACGACGGCGTCGACGTTCGCCACCTCCCACGCCTCGCCAACGACCCGGCGCGCCTCGCGCAGGAGTTCAATAGAATCGGCGTCTCGCCACCTGATGTCCGTGTCCGGGAAGTAGTGGCCGATGTCTTCGAGGCCCGCGGCGCCGAGGAGGGCATCGGTAACGGCGTGGGCCAGTACGTCGGCATCAGAGTGGCCCAGGAGTCCTCTGACGGACGGGATCTCCACGCCGCCCAGGATGAGTTTCCGCCCGTCTTCGGGTGCTGCGAAGGCGTGTACGTCCACGCCGAGGCCTACCCGCATCAGGACTTCTTCGTCGCCCAGAAGGCCGGGTGCCTGCCATCGCGCGTGGCGAGTATGGCTTCGGCGAGCACGAGGTCCTCTGGCGAGGTGAGCTTTATGTTCGTCTTCTCGCCATCGACCAGCACCACGCGTCCCCCGTCCCGCTCGACGAGGGAGGCGTCGTCGGTCGCGGTGCCGAGGTACTCGTCCGGGGCCTCGTGGAGGCGTCTGAGGAGGCCGAGCCGGAACGCCTGCGGGGTCTGGACCGCGCGGAGTTCCGTCCGGTCGAGGGTCTTTATGGCCTCGCCGTTTCGCTCGACCTTTACGGTGTCGGAGACCGGGGTCGCGGGCACCACGCCGTCTGGCGCGTCGCCGTCTGGCGCGTCGCCGCCGAGGGCCACCTCGACGATGCGGTCTATGAGGGCTGGGGTGACGAGGCACCGGGAGCCGTCGTGAACGAGGACGACGGTCTCCGGGTCCTCTTCGCACAGGAGGAGCCCGCTCTTCGTGGACAACTGGCGGAAGTCTCCGGGTTCCCCGCACCGGGCGTACTTCGAGATGCCGGCCGTCCTCGCCAGCGCCTCGACGCGCGGCCCGTCGCCCACGGCGTAGATCCTGCCGACCGAGGCGGCGTCCTCGAAGGCCCGAAAGGTGTGGTAGAGCGCGGGCCTGCCCCCGAGATCTAGGAACTGCTTGGGCCGTCCCATGCGGGTGCCGAACCCACCGGCGAGCACGAGCGCTATGGCGGGGGTGCGCGCTATGCCGGGTCTTTCCCGGACGCCGGCGTGGGTCGCATCCCTACATGACCTCCCCGGAGGTTTCGAGGCTGCGCTGGCGTTCGAGGCCACGGTGGATGGCCCTGGCGCGGGCCTGGCCGACGCCCTCCACATCGTCGAGGTCAGCCTCGCTCGCCTCCAGCAGGTCCTTCAGGGAGCCGAACTCCCGGATCAGGCTCTCGGCGACCCTGCGGGGCAGCCGCGGCACCCTCTCGAGCTGCCGGTAGCCGCGGGGCTTGAGGAAGAAGTCCTCCGTCTGGCCGACGGAACTGTAGCCGAGGGCCTGCGTGATCTCCATGACGTCCGAGAGCTGCTCGGAGGAGAAGCTCTTCAGGCGCTTGCGGACCTCACCGCAGTCCACGCCCTCCGCGGCGTAGTCCCGGATCAGGGCATCGTACTGCTCGGGGACGTCGTGGAAGGCCTGCTCCAGTTGCATCTCGACCAGCCGGCCCTCGCTACCCAGCTCGCGCACGTAAGCCTCGACCTCCTCGGCTATCCGCACCGAGTACTCGAAGTTTCCGACCGCGTTGACCACCTCCCGCAACGTCACCGCCCCGTCGTACTCGTGGACCGTGAGGGTGCGGGCCTCCTCCCGTAGCCGCCTGGTGGACTTCTCCAGGGTTGCTATGGCCGAGTTGGCCTTCGAGAGCACGACCCCGATATCCTCCAGCACCAGCGGTCCGTGGTCGCCGCGGTACAGGCTCAGGACGCGCCGGCGCTCGGAGACTACGACGACGAGGTCACCCGTCTGCTGGGCGGTGCGGTGGCCGGCGAGGTGGCGCATGCCGGTCTCGTTGGACTCGTAGGAAGGGTCAGGGCTGAGCTGAACGTTGGCGTAGTGGATCACGGCCACGTTCGGCGAGACGACTATGGCGCCATCCATCTTGGCGAGCTCGTAGAGGCGCATCGGCGCGAAATCCAAATCCAGCTTCATCCCTCCGGAGATGATGCCGAGAGCCTCCAGTTTCTCGGGCCTTGAGACCACGATCAGGGCCCCGTTGTGCGCCCGGATCACGTTCTCTATCGCCTCGCGCATCTCCGTGCCGGGCGCGACGAGCTCTAGCGCCCCCGCCAGCTCCTCGGGCAGCTTTCTGCGGGAAGGGCTCACAGCAGCGCCACCGCCACGGCCTCCTCCAGAGTGCTCACCTCGATCACGCTCGCGTCCTTTTTGGGTCTTCCATCGATGCCCTCTTCCGAAGTTCCTTCGGGCTTGATTATACGGTTATACCCCATCTTTAGAACCTCGCCCGTCCGCCGCGGCGCCCCTGAGACGAACCTTACATCCCCCGTCAACCCCACCTCGCCGAAGCAGGCCGTCCCCTTCCCAACCGGCTTGTCCCGCAACGCCGAAGCGATAGCCAGCGCGACCCCGAGGTCGGCCGCCGGCTCCTCGACCCGCACCCCGCCGGTCACGTTCACGTATACGTCCTGGTCGGCCAGAGAGAGGCCGGCGCGGCGTGCGAGCACGGCGCACAGCATGTTCACCCTTCCCGTGTCCACGCCGTTGGCGATCCTGCGCGGGTTCGCCAGCGGGCTCGGGGCAACGAGGCTCTCTATCTCGACCAGCATAGGGCGCGTCCCTTCGAGCAGGCACACCGTCGCAACGCCCGAGGGCATGTTCTCCTTCCACTGGGAGAGGAAGAACGCCGAAGGGTCCTCTACCTCGACCATCCCCCGGCCCGTCATCTCGAAGACCCCGATCTCGTTTGTGGAACCGAAACGGTTCTTCAGGGCCCTGAGCACCCTGAAGGACTGGAACCTGTCCCCCTCGAACTGGAGCACCGTATCCACCATATGCTCCAGGACGCGCGGCCCCGCGATGGACCCGTCCTTCGTGACGTGCCCGACGAGGACGACCGCGATCCCCTCGCTCTTGGCCAACCGCATCAGCCGCGCCGCGCACTCGCGCACCTGCCCGACCCCGCCAGGCGCTCCGGACAACTCCGGCGAGTAGAGCGTCTGGATGGAGTCCACGACCACCACGCCCGGGCGCTCTTCAAGGATGGTTGCCTCGATCACGTCAACATCCGTCTCGGACAGCACGCTGAAACCCGCGCCCTGCACCCCGAGCCGCTTCGCCGAGAGCGCCACCTGCCGCGGCGACTCCTCCCCGGAGACCATCAAACAACCCTCGCCGAGATGTCCCATCACCTGCAAGAGCAGCGTGCTCTTGCCGACGCCGGGCTCCCCGCCGACGAGGACCATGGAGCCCGGCACGATCCCACCGCCGAGCACCCGGTCCAGTTCCCCGACGCTCGTACCGATCCGGCCGCCGTCCACGGCGGTCTCGACCTGATCCAGCCTCAGCGTCCGGCCGGCGGCCCTCGTCTTCTTCCTCGTCGCCCGCTCCGCGAAGCCGACGACCTTCTTCTCCTCGCGCGCCTCCTC
>CADCUW010000469.1:4936-12318 GCA_902805985.1 uncultured Rubrobacteraceae bacterium | reverse complement strand
GCGCGGAGCTTGTTCTCGTCGAAGACGGCCGGGTTGCCGCTCACGCGGTCGATGCGGAAGCGCTCCGCGAGCTCGTCGCGGGAGAAGATCTCCTCGTCAGCGGCATAGCCCGCGCCCAGCAGGGCCAGGTAGTTGAAGAGCGCGTCCGGCAGGTAGCCCTGCTCCGCGAACTCCTCGACGTGGGCCGAGCCGTGGCGCTTGGAGAGCTTCTTCTTGTCCGGGCCGAGGACCATCGGGACGTGGGCGAAGCCCGGGACCGCATTGCCGAGAGCCTCGTGGATCAGGATCTGGCGCGGCGTGTTGGAGAGGTGGTCGTCGCCGCGGATGACGTGGCTGATCTCCATCTCCGCGTCGTCCACCGCCGCGGCGAAGTTGTACGTAGGGGTGTCGGTGGACTTCATGAGCACGAAGTCCTCGAGGTTGGCGTTCTCGAAGGTCACGGGCCCCCGGATCATGTCTTCGACGACGGTCTGCCCCCCGCGCGGCGTCTTGAACCGCACGGTGTAGGGCTCCCCGGCCTCTATCTTCTTCCTCGCTTCGGCCGGGTCCATCTCCCGGTACTCGCCGCCGGTGTAGATGGGCTGGCGCCTCTCGGCCCTGGCCCGCTCGCGCATCTCGGTCAGCTCTTCCGGGGTGGCGAAGTCGTAGTAGGCGGCACCCGAGTCGAGGAGCTTCTTCGACGCCTCGCGGTAGAGGTCGAAGCGGTCGGTCTGGCGGTAGGGGGGATGGGGACCGCCGATGCCTGGACCCTCGTCCCAGTCCAAGCCGATCCAACGCAGCGCGCTCTCCAACTGGTCGACCGATTCCTGTGTGGAGCGGGCGAGGTCCGTGTCCTCTATACGAAGTACGAACGTGCCGCCGTTCTTGCGGGCGAAGAGCCAGTTGAAGAGGGCGGTCCTCACCCCGCCGACGTGCAACATCCCCGTCGGGCTCGGCGCGTACCGGACTCGGATCTCTGAATTCTCCATAAACCTAAACTACCACGCAAACCGGGCGTTAGAAAGCTCACAAAAGCGCCATTATCGTGTAAACGGGTTACCCGACGGGGTCCTCCGCGGCCATGATAATCCCCCTAACAGATGAGGTCTCGCAGGAGGTTTGCGCCATGAGAGCACTACCGGGGCCGCTCGAGGCGGTGGACATCAGGGTCACGCAGTGGATGGCCCGCTACGGCGTCATCACCCTGCGCGTCGCCCTCGGCGTCGTCTTCTTCTGGTTCGGTGTCCTGAAGTTCTTCCCTGACCTCAGCCCCGCCCAGACGCTCGCGGCAAAGACCATAGACGTGCTCACCTTCGGCCTCGTGCCAGGCGGCGTCAGCCTCGTGCTGCTCGCGACCCTCGAATGCGCCATCGGGCTCGGCCTGATCTCCGGCAAGTTCATGCGACCGACCCTGCTCCTCCTCGCCTTCCAGATGGTCGGCGCCGCCTCCCCGCTCGTCCTCTTCCCCGGCGAGGTCTTCACGGCCTTCCCTTACGCCCCGACCCTCGAAGGCCAGTACATCATCAAGAACATCGTCCTCGTCAGCGCCGGCCTCGTCATAGGCGCCACCGTCCGCGGCGGCGGCCTCACCGCCCACCCGCAGGGCGTAGAAGCCGCCCGCCAGACGGAACACCGAGAGAAGGACGAGACCGCAAAGACCCTCGCCACCTCATCCCGCCGCCCGTAGGGGCGGGTTTCAAACCCGCCCGCGCCTCTCGTCCCTAGAGACCCCGGGCGGCGAAGAGTGGCCTGAGGTCGTCGAGGCTCTCGTAGGTCCACCACAGGTAGTTGCGGGTTCCGTCCTCGCGCAGGGGGTGGAGGTCTGCAAGCTCCGGGTCTTCCAGAAAAGATCGGAAAGATTCGCGGGAGGCCCACTCCACCAGGATCATTACGGTACGCGGCTCCACCACCGGCTCTTTTTCCAGCGCTTCGTCCAGTAGCCCCAGGGCCACGACCCGCCCGTCGTGCTTGGCGACCGCCGCCGGAGCGCGGCGCGAGTACTGCAGGTAGGAGTCGTTGTCTGCGAGGTCGAAGAGGTTCAGGGCATAGAAGCTCACGTTTTTCCTCCCTTAGCCAACGATCAGGACCTCAAGCGCCCGCGGCCCGTGCACGCCCTCGACCCGGTTCAGCTCTATGTCCGAGGTCGCGGATGGACCCGAGATGAAGGTGACGGCCCGGCCCTCACCTCTTGCGGCCTCCTCCAGCTTCGCGAACGCCTCGGGGACGAGGTCCACGACCTGCTCCTCGCGCACGACGCACAGGTGGTAGTCGGGCAGCAGCGTGAGCGCCCTCCGTCCCTGGGCAGGCCCGGCGTCGAGCACGATGGTACCCGTCTGGGCGATGCCGAGTGCGCAGCCCGTGAGCACCCCGTCCGCGCCGTCTAGCTCCTCGTTGGTGAGGCGCGGCCTCGCCGCGTCCCGCAAGACCTCTATGCCCTCCGGTATCCACGCCTCGGGGACCAGCGGCGGGACGACGAGGCTTTTCAGGCCGCGTCTCTCGAGCATCTCCGCGATGCGGGCGGGCAGGTCGGCCTCATCCACCCGGTGCACGGTCGCCTCGTACTCGGCGACGTACTCGGCGAAGCGGGCGACGATCTCAGCTCGCGGGGCGTCGCCCTCCTTTCGGTACCCGCGCTCCACAGCGACGTCTTCGGGCCGCTCATTTTCTGGCACGTCGCGGGTCGCTCGGCGGACGCGCCACAGGATCGTCTCCTTCGCCGTGGCCACTAGCCCCGCTCCTCCTTCCACCACTCCCTGAACGACTGCCTGGGAACCGGCTTCAGGTCCCTCACGGCCGTCCAGCCGGCGAGGCGGCCGGGGAGGCTCGAGATCTTGCCCCCCCGGGCGAAGGGCCACTGCCCGACCCTGGCGAGCCTCTGGGCGTTCTCGTAGAGCGCAGGGTCCGAGAAAGCCTTCGCCATTGCCTGCATCGTGGCGTTCTCGGGATCGAGCTTCTCGCGCAGAGTTCCCTTATCTTGCTTGTGGCGGACGACCTTGCCGCGCAGGTGGACGAGGACCTCGGGGATGTTGATCTTGACCGGACACACCTGGTAGCACGCCCCGCACAGCGAAGAGGCGTAGGGCAGAGAGTCAGACCCCGGCTTGCCGATACCCACGAGCTGGGGCGTCAGGATGGCGCCGATGGGTCCCGGGTAGACGGAGTTGTACGCGTGGCCGCCGGTCCGCTCGTAGACGGGGCAGACGTTCAGGCACGCCGAGCACCGGATGCAGTTCAAAGTCTGGCGCCCGATCTCGTCGGCCAGAACGTCCGTCCGCCCGTTGTCCAGCAGGACAAGGTGAAACTCCTGCGGCCCGTCGCCGGCTTCGCCCGAGACCCCGGTCCAGAACGAGGTGTATGGGTTCATCCGCTCGGCGGTCGAGGAGCGCGGGAGGAGTTGCATGAAGACCTCGAAATCCCGCCACGCGGGGATGATCTTCTCTATACCCATGAGCGTGACGAGCACGGGCGGGAGCGTCGTGCACATCCTCCCGTTGCCCTCGGACTCGACGACGGAGACGGTGCCGGTCTCTGCGACGGCGAAGTTGGCCCCGCTTATGCCGACCTTCGCGCCCAGGAACTTCTTGCGCAGGTAGAGCCGGGCCGCGTTCGTCAGGTCTTTCGGCTCGTCGGAGAGGTCCTCGACGTCGAGCTCCCGCAAGAAAAGCTCCCGGATCTCCGCGCGGTTCTTGTGGATCGCCGGCACCAGGATGTGCGACGAGTTCTCACCGGCGAGCTGGATGATGAGCTCCGCGAGGTCCGTCTCGAAGGCGTGGATGCCTTCAGACTCCAGATGCTCGTTGAGCTTGGTCTCGTCGGTGGCTATGGACTTGACCTTGACGACCTCGTCGGCGCCTTTCTCCTTCGCGATACCGGCGATGATGCGGTTCGCCTCGTCGGCGTCGCGCGCCCAGTGGACGACCCCGCCGGCCCGCGTCACGGATTCCTCGAGCTGGAGCAGGTATGTGTCGAGATGACGTAAAGTGCGCTCCTTGAGGGCGCGGCCGGCCTCGCGCAGCTCCTCCCAGTCGGGCATCTCCTCGACGGCTATCGTCCTCTTGCGGCGGATGGTCTGGGTGGCCTTGCCGAGGTTGCGGCGGAGCTGGGAGTCGCGCAGGCTCTCGCGGGCTGAGGCCTCGAAGGTAGGGGTCGGGCCGGGGGAGAAGGCGTCGGGCGGCTTGGTCTTCGGGGTCATCTCTCCTCCGTCGAGTGGAGTATCTCGGCCAGGTGAACGGTTTCGACACCGGCCTGCAGGCGCCTGAGGCCGCCGCCGATGTGCATGAGACACGAGTTGTCCCCGGCCGCGCAGACCTCGGCCTCGGTGTCGAGGACGCGCCGGATCTTGTCCCCCAGTATCGCCGCGGAGGTCTCGGCGTTCTTTACCGCGAACGTCCCCCCGAAACCGCAGCACTGCTCCGCCTCGCCGAGCTCCACGAGCTCCATCCCCCGCACGTTCCGTAGCAGCTCAAGCGGCGCCTCCCCGACCTTCAGCATCCTCAGGGAGTGGCAGGTCGGGTGGTAGGTGACCCGGTGCGGGTAGTACGCCCCGACGTCCGTGACGCCGAGCCTCTTTACCAGGAACTCGGAGAGCTCGAAGACTTTGGGGGCGAGGTCGTCGATGCGGCGGGCGAGGTCCGCGTCGTCGGAGAGGTCTGCGGCCATCGGGTAGAGGTCGCGGACCATGCCCACGCACGAGCCCGAGGGGGCTACCACGGCGTCGTAGGGCTCGAAGATCTCGACGAAGCGCCTCACCAGCGGGATCGCCTCCCTCTGGTAGCCGGTGTTGAAGTGCATCTGCCCGCAGCACGTCTGCGCCTCGGGGAACGCGACCTCGTGGCCCAGCCGCTCCAGCACCCCGACGGTCGCCCGGCCCGTCTCGGGAAACAGGGTGTCGTTGAAGCACGTGATAAAGAGCGCTACGCGCACGTTCGCCGTCTCCCGGTAGGGGCGATGCGCTCACGGCTACGGGACAATCGGGCCTCCTCTCCCTACGGTCTGCCCCGCATCATAGCCCATGCGAGTCTCCCGGGCCGTCATCTCTCTCTGTCTCCGGAAGGGCTTTACCGGATCACCGCCAGGGCGGCGGGCTCGATGCGGAAGGACATCGGCAGGTGGCCCCAGACCTCGCCGTCTACCTGCACCGGGACGCCCTCGCCGCGGCCGTCCGGGGACTCGGCGCGGACGCCGCTTGAGGCGAACGACCTCATGGTGCGGTCCAGGGGCTTCTTGGCCAGGATGTGGGCCAGGACGTCGGGCCGGGCGAGGTGGCCCACCTTATCGACGAGGACGATCTGAAGCTCGCCGCTCGTCAACGAGGCGTGCTCGGCCGTCTCGAAATCTCCCCCGTAGTACTGGCCGTTGGCGACGATGGCGTACTGAACCGCGTGGGTGGTGTCTCCGTCCTTGATGTGCAGCTCCGGCCGGCCGCCCCTGAGGTATACCTTGAACGCGACGAGTGGGAAGGCGAGCGACCTCAGGTAGCGCTTGAGGCGCGGGCCCACCTCACGCACGACGTCGGCGTCGAAGCCGATGCCTGCCATGCAGGCGAAGCGCCGCTCCGTCCCCTCGCCGTCCGTCGCCACCCCGACATCCATCCGGAAGGCCTTGCCGGTCAGGATCTTCCCGCACGCGTCCGCGGGCTCGAGCGGCAGCCCGAGCTCGCGGGCCAGAACGTTCGCCGTGCCTAAAGGGAGGATGCCAAGCGTGGCGTCCTTCGAGAGACCGTTTATGACCTCGTTCACCGTCCCGTCACCCCCGGCGGCGATCACGAGCCGGGCACCGGCCGCCGCCGCGAGCTCCGTGGCGTGGTCCGGGCGCTCGGTGTTGAGGACCTCGACCGTGAGGCCGCCGGCGCGCAAGGTGTCGGCGAAGCCTTCCAGGTAGCCCTCGTCCCCCGCGCTCCCCGAGTGTGGGTTGCCGATGATGACTGCCCCGGGCTTTACGCCGCACTCTCCCGCGGGCGTTCTTTGCGTCCTGAGACCGTCCCCGGTCCCGCAAAGCCGCGCCAGCAACGGTCCAGGCGCCCCTTCGCGACACCTGAGTGAGGGCCGAGAGCACATGAGCCGGCGTGGGGATCGTAGTCGCCGATCCCCACGCCGGCTCTCGCGCTCACTCTTCCGCGCCCCGTTCGAGGCCGGTGGGTCAGGAGCCCGACCGTATCCTGCGGTCGAGCTGCTCCAGCACCGTGTCGCGGTTCTTGTTGCGCTCCTCGTAGTCGCGCACCACCCGAAGCTCCTCGGCGGAGAGGCCGGCGACGCGCTTGGAGAAGTCGTCCGCGTTCAGGTCGTCGTAGTTCTCGATCGGGAACCCGGCGTCCCGCAGGCCCTTGCGGGCGTAGGAGAGCGGGATGTTGAAGAACTGCGCGTAGGTGTTCATGACCTCCTGGGTCATCTGCTGGAAGGCCTGCTGCTGTTGCTGCGCCTGCTGCTGGAACGTCTGGCGTTGCTGCTGGGCCTGCTCCATCCACTGCTGGGCCGTCTGCTGGAAGGTCTCTCGCTGCTGCTCGGCCTGGCCGGAGAGGTAGGAGCCCGGGGTGTTCAGGAGCTGCATGTAGGTTTCCATCATCTCCTGGGTCATCTGCTGGGAGGTCTGCTGCTGGTGCTGGATCTGCTCGGAGAGGGTCTGCAACATCCCAAGCCACTGCTGCCGGGCCTCCTCCGGTGCCCGCTCCATCCTGTCGATGCTTTTCTCAGTCATCGTCTCTCCCTGCTGGTTCGCTCTCTCGCAGAGAGCTACATACCCGTTTCGTGGCGCGCCGGAACGTCTCCCACCGGTTCGGCCGGACCTATAGAAGCTGGGCGAACGCCAGACCGGCGAACGCCAGACCGGCGAACAGCAGGATCATCACCACGGACATCAGGCACCCGACGGGCACCACCACGCAGCACCCCCGGCGATTGCCGCGTCCCCAGCGTATCATTCGTTCCTCCAGTCAAATGGCCGTGTCCGCAGCCGTCTCAAGATCGCTCCAGCGGCCTACTCAGCCCTCGTCTCAGAACAGAAGAAGGACAAGGTTCACGAGTACGGTCAGGCCAACGCTCAGCGCCACGCTCAGCGCCACGCTGAGCAGCACCCAGAACAGGCACCCTCCGGGGACCCGTATCATCTAGACCCGCCATTCTTTTCGGGGTCGCGAAAACGCGAACGGGACCGGGACCGGGGTTTTTGAGACCCTGGCCCCGTTCGCGCCCCAAATCCGACGCGGCGTACTACTCGCCCTCGGCCTTGGGGTTGCGGGAACCGGACTTCGCCAGGCCGCGGCTGATCATGTACCCGATCGTCAGGTAGGTCACGTACCGCCACGCCGGGTCCGCGCCAAAGTTGTTGTCCACTAGCGCCGAGGCGATCAGAACTCCCACCACGGCCAACACATAGACGATCAACTCCGTGGTCTTGAAGGCCGCCTT
>CADCUW010000469.1:0-4836 GCA_902805985.1 uncultured Rubrobacteraceae bacterium | reverse complement strand
TCAGGTAGGTCACGTACCGCCACGCCGGGTCCGCGCCAAAGTTGTTGTCCACTAGCGCCGAGGCGATCAGAACTCCCACCACGGCCAACACATAGACGATCAACTCCGTGGTCTTGAAGGCCGCCTTGGTCTCCGTGCCCTTCAAGCCCTCCTCCCCGTCACGGGTGTGGACCCTGGGTGCCGCCTGCTGCTGAGTCATGCGACTCCTTTCGCCGCCCTGGTCACCCGCGGCGAATCGCCATCTTTACATCCATCAATCTACGTCATAATAAGGTATAGTCAACTAAAAATAGTCAAAATACGGTTTAAATGCATCAAAAAGCGTAACGGTCGCGCCCCGAGGTGTGTCTTAGGGCACAATAGACGCGCAGACTGGTGTGGGGGGAAAGGTCTAGGGTTGGCGACATTACCGGAGAACAGGCAGGGTATCGAGTTGCTGGGCGCCGGGGAGGTGGCGGCGCTTCTCGGGGTAAAGGAGAGTACGATCTGGCGCTGGTGCCGGGAGGGGCGGCTGCCGTGCCTCAAGGTTGGCAAGCACTGGCGCGTGCGGCGGGAGGCTCTTGAGGACTTCCTCAGGGAGAAGGAGCGTTCGTCCACGCTCGCCGGGCAGTTGGGCTCCTATTTGCGGGTCCCGGACAACGTGCTAGCCATCGCCCAGAACCTCCACCTCTTGCGCCGCGTGGACGCGGCGTTCTTCCGGGTCGGCGAGGCGCGGAACGGGCTGCTGGTGAAGTTCTACGGTGGGGAGGACAGCCCGCCGGAGGAGCTGATCGCCCGCTTCGAGGAGAACGGCCTGGCGGCCGGGCGTCTCCAGCGAGAAGGGCGCCTCCTCATGAGGCCCGAAGAGGACCCGCTGGAGGGTCGGGAGGACCAGCTCGGGCGGCTCATCGAGGAGGGGATCGGTGAGGGGCGCACCGTGTGGGCCTCGTTCGACTGGGTGCTGCAGGTGGATCTAGAGACGGCTCTGGAGCAGCAGAAGAGGCTCACAGATCTCGTCGGCGCCAGGCAGCTCGTCGTCAAGACTGCCGCGCTGGAGGCGGCTATCGGCGAGTGGTCGTCGTCGGCGCTCAGGCGGGCGCAGTCCTCGCATTCGGGAACCATTCTGGCCTATGAGTCGGGGCTGGCCTTGAGCCGCTCCGCGCCGATGCCGCCTCTCTAGAGCGGGGCGGCGGTGTGGGTTGGGGCTGTATCGGAGATACTGTAGGCGTAGCAGCGGGGAATCGTCGGGCGGGCGGAGGAGTGGCGAGATGGAGAGACCCGTCTCTTCGGGACGGACGGTATACGGGGCCATCGGGCTCGTCTTCGCGCTGCTGCTGGGCGGGTACTTCGTCTACAGCATCACGGGGGTCGTGCTCGCGTTCCTGTTGACGATCCTCTTCTCGATCATCTTCAGCGCCCCGGTCAACTACCTCCACCGGCGGGGGCTCGGCCGGACGTGGGGTATGCTGGCCGTGGTCGCGGCGCTGGTCGTGGCGCTGTGGGTCTTCGGCCTCGCGATCGTGCCGGCCGTCGAGGCGCAGTCCTCCCAGTTCGTGAACGCCTTCCCGACGCTTCTGCAGGAGGCCGTCGGTCTGTTCAACCGGGTGCAGGGCTTCTTCGGGCTTGGGGCCCGGATCAGCCTGGACGGGGAGAGTTTCTCGGAGCTCGGGCGTCAGGTTCTGACCGGGGGCGCGGTCTCCACGGCGGCAGGCGTCGGGCTGACGGTCGCCACGGCGGTCTCGCTCGGGCTGGTGGTGTTCATCGCCACGATCTACATGGTCATCCGACCCGAGCCCTGGGTCGAAGGGTTCGTCTCGCTCTTCCCCGCCGGGTGGCGGCAGAGGACGCGGGAGGTACTCTTCGAGCTGTACCACACGGTGCAGCGGTGGTTTCTCGGACAGCTCGCCGCCATGTCCTTTATCGGCGTGTTCTGGGCCATCTCGCTCTCGATAATCGACGTCCCCTTCGCGCTGCTGCTCGGGATCTTTAGCGGCCTGATCTCCTTTATCCCCTACCTTGGCGCCACGATCTCCGTCGTCCTGCCCGTGCTCCTCGCGCTCATCTCCGACCCGTTCACGGTCGTGTACGTGATCGCGGCCTTCGTCATCATCCAGCAGATTGAGGGCAACATCCTGCAGCCGGTCCTGATGAGCCGGGCGGTGGATCTGCACCCGGCCCTGGTGATCTTCGCCATCCTGACGATGGGCACGCTCTTCGGCATCGTGGGTGTCTTCGTCGCGGTCCCGCTCGTTGCGGTCGTGCAGGTCCTCGTGCGCGAGCTTTGGGTGAGCCAGATGGATGAGATGGGCACCGATTCCGACCCGCCGGTCCACGCGCCGAAGTCGCGCAAGCTGCCGGCCTTTATCGGCAGGGCCTTCAGGTCCCTCCGGTCCTAGCGCTAGGCGCCTCCTACCCCTCGCCCGGCCTTTCGTGCTCCCCGATCTCGTAGGCTATGCGGTTCGCCCACTCGTGCCTGCCGAGGGCGAAGATGAGCGACATCAGGCTGTATTGGGCCACCATGCGGACGGTGCCGCTCTCCCTGAAGCGCCGGTCGGAGAGGAAGACTCTCTCGTGGACGATGCCGAAGCGCCGGCCCCTGGAGAGGCGCCGGATCAGCTCTATGTCGTCGAACTTGAGGGCCGGGTCGAAGCCGGCGCTCTCACGGAAGAGCCCGCCCCGAACCGCGATGCACGACCCGGCTCCGGAGGGGAGCACGCCCTGGAAGGCCCTCGTGACGAGGTTGAACAGGTCGTGGAACCGTTCGATCACCCGCGTCGAGTCGTGCGGGTAGTAGAGGGGGCAGGCGACGTCGTACCCGCGCTCCAGGAACTCGCCCACGAACCTCTTCAGAAAGTCCCCGGGCAGCCGGGCGTCGGCGTCGAGAAAGACTATGACGTCCCCGCCCGTCTGCCGGCCGCCCGTGTTCCTGCCGATGGCCACGGGGGGCGTGCTGTACAGTACCTCCACGAACGGGAAGTTCTCGGCCACGGTGACCGTGGCGTCCTCCGAGCCCGCGTCCACGACGAAGACCTCGTCCGGCCGCACGCTCTGGGCGGCCAGGTCCGAGAGCAGGTCCCCGAGGAGGACCTCCTCGTTCAAGGTCGGGATGACGACGCTGATCCCGCCAGCGGTGATGCCCCCCTCTCCTGCTTCCCGGTCTCTCTGCTTGGGGTCCACGGGCCGCAGGATAGCGGGGGGAGGGCCGCGCCGGGTGATCCACGGCACAAATCCGCGCCAGCGGGACGAGAAATGGCCCAAAGGTTGTATAGAATCTGGGGAGAGACGGACAAGAATACGGTCCTACTACGTTAAATCTCTCGGAGTTCGTTTGAAAGAGGTGAGAGCTATGGCCGCAAGCGACCGGGTATCGCCCGGGTTCTGGGTCGTCTGCCCGGAGGATTTTCGCGGGCCGCTCGTCGTGGACCTGCCGGGCCTCGGCCGGGCCGTGGCGCTGTTCAGCTTCGAGGAAGAGGTGCAACTCTACCGGGGCCTGAGGGGCTGGGACGACGCCGGCGGCCGGCGCGCGAGGCGCGTCTCCGGCGACGGGCTTCTGACGCTCCTCTCGGGCCGGTGGGCCGGCTACCGCTCCGTCGCGCTCGACCCCATACCGGAATTCGACGCCGGCACCCTGCTCCCGCTCACGAACACGAGCCGGGAGCGGTTCGTCCGCTTCCTCCGGTCCGCCGCCGGACGGCAGGCCGGAACCGAGCTGGCCGCGACGCCGTGAGCCCCAAGGTGGGGGCAGGGGGTAGGGCGATGAGGACGGCCGACGGCGGGGACAGTTCCGTGGGGTCCAGGTCGTGCGGCGGTTACGCGCTGCTCGACCCTCTGGGCGAACCCCTCGGCCGGGTCGAGCGGATATTCAGCAACGGCGACGGCGAGCCGCAGGACGTCAGGATCCGGGCCGGGCTCTTCGGCAACAGGCTGGTCCTGATACCTGTCGTGGACGTAGCGGTTGACCACGAGAAGCGGACCACAACCTTCCGTTGAGACCCCCGGGCGTACGGGACGCCGAAACACAAAAGAGAGGAGCGAAGGATGAGCGAGGAGAGACGGGCGGTACACTCCCAGGAGCCGGCCGAAGGTGAGGACGGGAACGTCGAGGCCGCCGGGGCCGAGCGGTCCGGGGACCCCTCTAACCCTGCGGCCACCGAGAAGTCCGGCGAGGAGAAGACGTCGCCGCGACCCGACGAGCCGGCCGAGGGCGGTGACGACCAGGTCGACGACTAGCCCTGGTGGGATTCGAGATCGACAAGGGCGCCGGTAGTCGGGCGCCGGTAGTCGGGCGCCGCCTGCGCTCCGCCGGACCACCGGGCCACCGCACTTCCCTTCGGGTCCGTCCGGCCTGATAACCTCTGCGACGAGGCCGCCTCGATGGCGGGCGACCGCGACGACACCCACCTAAGCCACCCGGGAGGCAGGAGATGGCGGAACGTGACACCACGCCGAACGCGACCGAGGCGGGCACCTTCGTCCTCGGCGGGGACCTCGAGGTGAACCGCCTGGGCTTTGGGGCCATGAGGATCACGGGCGCGGGCATCTGGGGCGAGCCTGAGGACCCGGAGCAGGCGAGGCGGGTCCTCCGGCGATGCGTAGAGCTCGGCATAAACCTTATCGACACCGCCGACTCCTACGGCCCCGACGTCTCCGAGCGCCTCATCGGCGAGACGCTCGCGCCCTACCCGGAGGGCGTGGTCATCGCCACCAAGGCAGGCTTCGTGCGTCCCGGGCCTGGAGACTGGCGGCCCAACGGCCGGCCCGAGCACATCCGGGAGGCCATCGAGGGCAGCCTGAAACGCCTCAAGCTGGAGACGATAGACCTCTACCAGCTCCACCGCATCGACCCGCAGGTTCCGG